>NZ_JAMYMV010000068.1:0-32115 GCF_040318715.1 Mesorhizobium sp. M1050
TCCTCGGCGAGGTCACGTCAACCGAATGCCGAAATTACTTCACCGAGGCTGGCTATGCCCAACCTAAATTCATCCCGCTCTAGGCTAGGCGCGACCTGGGTGTAGCAAAGCTATCAAGCCGGCGCGAAGACGCGTGCGGCCTTGACGACCTCCTCGACCTGATCCTGGCGAAGCAGGTCGATTGGGACTTGGCCTTCGAGGTCGGCCGAGGGCCGCGTCAGCCACAGCCACGCCAGCCTCGGATTGCTGATCAGGGACAGCACGGCGCGGATGCCCGCCACCGGCCTGCCGTCGACGAACTGCGCCAACGGGAAGACATGTTTGCGGCCGCCCTTGCGCAAGGCGATGACCTCGCCCCGCCTTTGCCAGCGATGCAGGGTCGAGCGGGCGATGCGCAGGTTTTCTTCCAGATAGGTCGATCCGGCCACGCGGCCCGCCCAGTCCTCGATCAGCATCGATTCGAGGTCGTCGGCTCGCGGCGATGAAGAAACAGGTTCATCGGCCGGGGGTGCCGGCGGCAGTCCTGTCGCGCGGCCTATGCCTGCCTCGCTACGGCGCGCGGCCTCCGCCGCCAGCGCGCGAACGAATTTCGAGGCCAGGCCGGGCAGGTCGGCATGGATGGTGTCGATGGCGCGCTGGAGCTTCGGCGACAGCAAGGTGACGGCGGACGCAATGCTGCCGGCGATCTTGCCGACCGAGACCATGGTGGGCTTGTTGATGGCCTCATCATAGTGGGCAAGCGCGCGTTCGACGTCCTCCGCGACCATCTCTGCGAAGTCGTCGTGCTTGATGTCCTGGATCTGAAATTTGTTCATGCATCTGTCTTCCGGACCGCGCTCCTCCCAGCGGCGGGTTGTTGAACTTCTAGAGCGGAAAGCTGAAATCGCGGCAACAGATGCGGCGGCCCGACAGCTTGCTGTCTTGCATTTCTGGACACCCCAATTGGCTATTGGCGCCCCGAAAGGTCAGTCGCAGGGCGCCTCGATTGCGTGTAGGTGCGATGTGTGACAGCCGCGCGACGGTGAGCGCACGTACGGCCAAGCTGCCGATCTCCCCCAAGGAGGGATATCGGCGGCTTGATGGCCGCTACAGCAACCCCGCCTGCTCAGCCTCGCGGCGCAAATTCTGCCGCGGCCTGGGGCCAATCTGCTGGATCACCAATCCGGCCGCCAGTGAGCCAAGGTCGCCGCAGGTCTGCAGGTCGCGGCCTTGGGTGTATCCATGCAGGAAGCCGGCGGCATAGAGATCGCCGGCGCCCGTCGTGTCGACCAGTTCCTTGATCGCTGTCGCCTTGATGACCACGGTCTCGTCGCCGCGCACGATGACGGAGCCTTTCTCCGAGCGGGTCACGGCGGCGATACGGCAATCCTTGCGGATCTGCGCCAGCGCCTCGTCGAACGACGATGTCTGGTAGAGCGACTTGATCTCGTGGCTGTTGGCGAAGACGATGTCGACCGTGCCCGAACGCATGAGGTCGAGGAATTCGTCGCGGTAGCGGTCGACGCAGAACGAATCCGACAAGGTCATCGAGACTTCGCGGCCCGCCGCATGCGCCAGCTTGGCTGTCTGCCGAATTGCTTCCTTGGCGCGCGGCGGATCCCACAGATAGCCTTCGAAATAGGTGACCTTGGCGCCAGATGCCTTGTCGGCCTCGACATCCTCCGGTCCGAGCTCTACGCAGGCGCCGAGATAGGTGTTCATCGAACGCTCGCCATCGGGGGTGACGAAGATCATCGAGCGCGCCGTCGGCGGCTCGCCCTTGAGCGGCCTGGTGTCGAAGGCGACGCCCTGGGCATGGATGTCGTGAGCGTAGATTTCGCCCAGCGTATCGTTCGAGACCTTGCCGAAGAAAGCGGCGCGGCCGCCGAAGCTGGCAACGCCGGCCGCCGTATTGCCGGCGCTGCCGCCGGAGGCTTCGATCGCCGGGCCCATGCGGCTGTAGAGCAGTTCGGCGCGCTTTGTGTCGATGAGGTTCATCGCGCCCTTGATGATGCCGTTGGTTTCGAGGAATTCCTCGTCGCACTGGGCGATGATGTCGACAATGGCATTGCCGATGCAAAGCACGTCATATTTCGGCATCAATGTCTCCGCCAAAAACCCGAGCCGGCTTCTTGCCATGCCGGCCCGGCGCGGGTCTAGCGATTTGAAACCGGTTTGCCTAGGGCGTGATGCGGAACTTTGGCGAAACAAGCCGGAACAGGCCAAACGTGCCGCCGCTGCGAGGCGCTATGACAATTCGACCGTGGCCGAAGCATTTCGTCGCCGCACAGCTTACAAGCCCGGCTCAGCCGATCACATTTTATAGCGAGCCAGCTCATGCCTGTAAAAAACGACATGACGACCGACCTGGTGTTGCTCGCCGTGCTGGCATTGCTCTGGGGCGCCTCCTACACATTCATCAAGATCGGCGTCGAGACCATCCCGCCGGTCACCTTCATTGCCGCCCGCACTTTGATCGCAGGTGGTATTCTGTTCGCGAACATCCACTGGCGCGGGCTTGCAATGCCGGGGGATGCGGCAAGCTGGCGCCGCTTTGCCTTTCAGGCATGCCTCAACAGCGTCGTGCCGTTCACCCTGATCGCCGCCGCCGAACGCTCGGTGGATGCCGGCCTCGCCACCATCCTGAACGCGACCTCGCCGATCTTCACCTTCCTCTTGACCGCGCTCGTCACCCGCCACGAGCCGGTCACGTTGCGCAAACTGATTGGGGTCGGGGCCGGTATTGCCGGCATCTGCCTCATCATCGGCACGCAGGCGCTGGGTGGTCTCGGTCACGAATTGTGGGCGCAGCTTGCTATCGTCGCGGCGACGATCTGCTATGCCGGTGCGGCGATCTTTGGCCGTGGCTTCAAGGGCCTCGACCCCATGCTGCCGGCCGCTGGTTCGATGCTGTGCGGCGCCGTCATTCTGGTGCCGCTCAGCCTTGTGTTCGACCAGCCATGGACGCTGGCGCCGTCGACGGCATCGATCCTGGCGTTGCTCGGCCTGTCGGTGTTTTCCACCGCGCTGGCCTTCGTCATCTATTTCCGCCTCATCCACACGCTGGGCTCGGTCGGCACCACCTCGCAGGCCTACCTGCGCGTGCCCATCGGCGTCGGCATCGGCGCCCTCTTACTCGGCGAAAGCCTGGGTTCGACGGCATGGCTGGGCATGGGTTTCGTCGTCGCCGGCGTTGCTGCCATGACCATACCGGTTCGAAAGCCGGTGTTTGCGCGGTAGAGCAATTCCAGGAAAAGTGTGAAGCGGTTTTCCCGGGAAAAGCGCACGGCGCTTTCCCTTGGGAATTGCGTCAAAACAAAGAACCAGCCCGCTTGTACGCGCGACCTAAGCTGCCTATCTCGGAAGCGTCCGCCGCTCGGCGGTGTCCGCTGACCTGGGGTTGAAGCACGGTGATTTTCGACGCAGCACGCACTGCGGTCCTCGAGCTGCTCTCGCCTCCGTTTCGTGCCGTGTTCGTGAAGACGCTTGGGCTGACCTTGCTGGCGCTGGTGGCCTTGTGGTTCGGCCTGACCAGCCTTGTCGAATGGCTGGCGCTGCCTTGGCTGCAGACGCTGTTGCCCGGTATGCCGTCCTGGGCCGGCTGGCTCGGCGGCATCATCGCCGCCATCGCTCTTGCCTTCGGCATGGCACTGCTCATCGCGCCGGTGACGGCTGTTGTCGCCGGCCTGTTTCTCGACGATATCGCCGCCGTGGTCGAGCATACCGACTATCCCGGCGATCCGCCCGGCCGCGCCATGCCGACGCTGCGCTCGCTGGTGCTGTCGATGCGATTCCTCGGAATCGTCATTCTTGGCAACATCGTCGCCTTGCTGCTTCTGCTGGTGCCGGGCGTCAACATTGCCGCATTCTTCATCGTCAACGGCTATTTGCTCGGACGCGAGTTCTTCGAATTCGCCGCCATGCGCTTTCGCGGGGAAAACGAGGCCAAGGCCTTGCGCAGGCACTATGCCGGCACGGTGTTTCTCGCCGGGATGCTCATCGCTGCCTTCCTCGCCGTGCCGCTGCTCAACCTGGTGACGCCGCTGTTTGCTGCCGCCATGATGGTGCATCTGCACAAGGCAATCAGCGCGCGGGAAGTTGCCCGTCGCGGCTAAGCTCTATTCAGCGTAGGAGGAACCCGCACCCCAGTTCGTCGTCGGGCTCGACGATGAACTCAGCTCGTCCGGAATAGTAGGCGCGGCCGCCGACGCGGGCGATGATCGCCTCGTGCTGGCCAGCCTTCGCCGTCCGCATCACGGATCCGGAAAAGCGCGAGCCGGCGATGCTCTCGAACATGCGCGTCTGCCCGATCGCAATCTCGCCCTTGGCATGCATGGCCGCCAGCCGCGCGGTGACACCGGAGCCGGTCGGCGAGCGGTCGACCTCGGCCTCGGCGAAGACACAGATGTTTTTGGTCACCTCGCCGGAAAAGGCATCCTTTCCGTCGGTCAGGATGGTGCCATAGAGAAAGGCAAGGTCGGCGTGGTCGGGATGCGACAGCGGAAATTCGGCCTTCAGCCTGCCTGTCAGAGCCGTCGCCGCATCGACGAAATCGCGTACCCGGTCGCGGCCGAATTCGAGCCCGAATTGGTGGCAATCGGCCAGCGCGTAGAAGGCTCCGCCATAGGCGATGTCGAAACCAATCGTGCCATGGCCCGCCAACCCTATCGTCTGCCCGCCGGCGAACAGGAAGGCCGGCACGCTTTCGAACGACACCGCACCGGCCTTGCCGTCCATGACCTCGACAGAGGCGACGACCAACCCGCATGGCGCCTCGATGTTGACCGTCGTCACCGGCTCGCGTTTCGTCACCAGTCCTTCGTCGACGGCGTAGCGGCCGAGCGCGACGATGGCGTGGCCGCACATGGTCGAATAGCCCTCATTGTGCATGAACAGCACCGCGAGGTCAGCGCCGGGCAGGTCCGGCTCGACCAGCAAGGCGCCATACATATCGTAGTGGCCGCGCGGCTCGAACATCAGGATTTTCCTGAGATGATCGAGATGGTCGCGCACATAGGCGCGCTTTTCCAGGATCGTGCCTCTGGGGATATTCGGATAGCCGCCAGTGACGATCCTGAGCGGCTCGCCGCCGGTATGCATATCGACGACGGTAAGCGTCATGCCGCGGACCCTATCTAAGCTGAAGACTTGCCAAACAGCGCCTGCAACTTGCCGAACGGCATGGCGGCGCGGGTGAAGCCGAATGTACCATCCTGCTGGATCTCGCGCGCCGCCGTCTCCAGCATGCCATAGGCGAAATTGGTCAGCCACGGCCCGAGCGAAATACGCTTGACTCCGGCCGTGGCGAGATCGGCGATGGTGAAGCCGGGCCTCGCCATGACGTTGACCGGCTTGCCGACCGCCGAGCAGATCGCACGCACCATCTCGACGTCACCGATGCCCGGCGCATAAAGCACGTCGGCGCCGGCCTTTTCGAAGGCCTGAAGCCGCTTGATAGTGTCGTCGAGGTCGGACTTGCCCCACAGGAAATTCTCGGCGCGCGCGGTGAAGACAAAATCGCGCTTCAGCGCCCGCGCTGCCTCCACGGCCGCCGCGACGCGCTCGACAGCGTGCGAGAAATCATAGATCGGTCTGTCCGGGTCGCCGGTGTGGTCCTCGATCGAGCAGCCGGCAAGGCCGGCCGCCTCCGCCGCGAATACGGTTTCGGCGGCACTGGTCGGGCTGTCGCCCTTGCCTTTCTCGAGATCGGCCGAGACCGGCAGGCTGGTCGCCGCCGTCACCTCGCGGCAATGATGGATCATCTGGTCGAAGGTCACGGCGCCGTCCGGCAGGCCGCGCGAAAAGGCAAAGCCGGCGCTGGTCGTCGCCAGCGCGGTGAAGCCGAAAGAAGCCAACAGCTTCGTCGTGCCGATATCCCAGGGATTGGGCATGACGAAGGTCGAGGCATGCAGGTCGCGAAAGATCTTGCCCTTGTCCATGGTAGTTCCCCCTGTGCGGTGTGGCTAAACGGATTTTATCCTGCCTCATTTGGCCGGGCAAACGAATGCGGTTGGGTCAGAAGCGTTTGGCGTTCTCTCCTGCCAATTTGTCCAGCGCGTCGGAATCCTTGGCGTAACGCGATGGCTTCTTGTCCCAGGGATAGGTGACGGAAATCGCGTGAGTTCCAGGCTTGGGCGGGCATCGTCGCAGATTCGCCGCTCAGCGCCGTGGCATCGGTCACGATCACTTTGAAGGCGGCATAAGGCTGGCAGGGCGGATTTCATGCGCGGCCTCGAGTTGGCGGCGCCAAGCTGGCACGGACAATCGAAGCGTACAGCCGCGGGCTGGAGATCAGGTCAGTGGATCGGCACCAGCCCGGCCAGTTCGCGCATGTCGTCGAACAGGATGCCGCCGGCCTGGATCAGGCCATCGCGGTCGGAATAGGGATCGGCATGATAGGAAAACACCCGCATGCCGGCGGCGATGCCGGCCTGCGTGCCGGCGACGCTGTCCTCGATAACGATGCAGTCGGCGGGTGCGAACCCCATCGTCTTGGCCGCATGCAGGAACAGGTCCGGGAACGGTTTGCCGCGCGCGACCATGGTGGAAGAAAACATCGCGTGCTCGAACAGTGGCAACAGCCCGGTCTGGCCGAGCGTGATCTGCATCTTCGACACCCGGGCAGAAGTGGCGACGCAATAGGCGATGCCGGCTGAGCGCACGGTTTCGACAAACTCGCGGACGTAGGGGATCGCCTCGACACCATGGGCAAACAGATCCGGAAGGCCGGCATTCCAGCGATCGACGAAGTCGGCGCCGAGCCTGACGCTGGTCTCCCCTTCGATCTCTTTCTGCACCGACGCCATGCTGCGGCCGGAGAAATGCTTGCGGCAATATTCGAAGCTCGTCGGATAGCCGGCAGCGCTCAGCCATTCGGCGAGGCGCCGATTGGCCAAGTTCTCTGTATCGACCAGAATCCCGTCGCAGTCGAAGATGACAAGTTTAGGAATTCGCATCAGGCGGTGCCGGTCGATCCGAACCCGCCCGAGCCACGCGCCGTGCCGCCGGCCAATGTACGCTCTTCCACGCTTGCCTGCGTCACCGCCGCGAAGACGATCTGGGCGATGCGCATGCCGCGCGTCACCGCGAAATCCTCGTCGCCGAGATTGATCAGCAGCACCTTCACCTCGCCGCGATAGTCGCTGTCGATAGTGCCGGGCGTGTTGAGGACGGTCAATCCATGTTTGAAGGCAAGGCCCGAGCGAGGCCTGACCTGACCTTCCATGCCTTCCGGAATTTCCAGGATCAGCCCAGTCGGCACCAAAGCGCGTTTGCCAGGCAGGATCAGCAGCGGTCGGTCCTCGGGCACCGCGGCGCGCAGATCCATGCCGGCCGCACCTGTGCTTTCATAGGCTGGAAGGGGAAGACCTTCAGCATGCGGCAACCTGACGAAGCCGACGGTGGGACCGATGACGGAGGGAGTTTGGAGGGCTGCGCGCATAAAATCGATCCTATCGGCGCGAACGGCGATTCGGTCAACTCGACTACAGTCCTATCAACGGCTTTCTTTGTGGCGTTACGACGACCTAGCCATCGGAACGACGGTCGTCTCCTTGATCTCTTCCATCACGAAGGAGGCCGACACATCGGACAGCGCCACCTTGGCGATTAGCCGCTGGTAGAGCCGGTCATAGGCCTTCACGTCGGCAACGCGGGCGCGCAAGACATAGTCTAGGTCGCCGGACATCCGGTAGACGCCGATGATCTCGGGAAAGCTTGTCACCGCCGCGCGGAACTTCCGCAGCCACTCCGGGTCGTGGTTGGACGTGCGGATCAGGATGAAGACGGAAAGGCCAAGTCCGAGCTTTTCGGCATCGACCAGGGCCACCCGCCCGGTGATGACGCCATCCTCCTCCAGTCGCTTCACGCGGCGCCAGCAGGCATTGCGCGACAGCGCCACGCGTTCCGACAGTTGGTCGACCGACAGCGTGCCGTCACATTGCAACTCTGCCAGCAATTTCCGGTCGATTTCGTCGATTTCCAACGCCATGCGGGATGTTTGTCCCATGAGATGGCCAAATACAAGGATAATTTGAGACCGATGAACCGGCGAAGCATGTCAGGATACTCATATCAGGAACGTCAAGCGCTGAAGGGGAACCAGAATGTCGATCGCAAGGATTTTCACCTCTCATCCGGCCAAGGTCGGCGAAACCTATTTCGGTCACATGGCGTTTGCCGCTTGGTTCTCGTCGCGTCTGCTGATGGCGGCGGGCGCTGCACTCGTTCACGCTTTCTTGCCATTTCTGTTTGAAACTACGGCCAGCCGAATCGTTCGCGAGCTTTACGAGCGGACGCACAACAGAGGCAAACACCCGATCAAGGAGCCTGCGGCTCTTATGGATCGCGCCTAGAGGACGACAGAAGCGATGTGCCGATGGGCGGCCTATCTCGGTGAAGCGGTCTTTCTTGAAGACATCCTTACCGCGCCCTGCCACTCTCTGATCGCCCAGAGCCATTGCGCCCAGGAAGCAAAGTCGCCGACCAATGGCGACGGCTTTGGTCTTGCCTGGTATGGCGAGCGCCCGGAGCCGGGTCTCTATCGCGATATCCTGCCGGCCTGGTCGGATCCCAATCTGAAGAGCCTGTGCCGGCAGATCAAATCCGGCCTGTTCCTAGCCCATGTGCGCGCCTCCACCGGCGGCGCCACCAGCCGCATGAACTGCCATCCGTTCATCTCCAGCTCCTGGTCGTTCATGCACAACGGCCAGATCGGCGGCTTCGAAAAAATCCGCCGTGCGCTGGAGAACTCGCTGTCCGACGCCGTCTTCGACCAGCGCGAGGGCACCACTGATTCCGAATTGTTTTTCCTGCTGATGATCGATGAAGGGTTGGCCGGCGACCCGCAAGGTGCCGTCTCGCGTGCCACCAGCCGCGTGCTCGACGCTTCGCGCCGCGCCGGTCTCGATCCGTCACTGAAACTCACCGCCGCCTTCTCGGACGGGCAGGAACTTCATGCGGTGCGTTATGCGACCGACGCGCACGCGCCGACGCTCTACACCTCCACCTTACGCAAGGGCAGCGGCCGCTGCATCGTGTCCGAACCGTTTGACCGCGAGGGCGGCGATTGGCAGGCCATTCCGCCATCGAGCTTTGTCACCATGACCAGGGATGGCATGTCTATTCGTCCCTTTGCTCCGGCTGCGGCGAAGCTAGCGCTGGCCGTCTAGTCGCAAATCACGGCGTAGTCGCGGGCATTGGCTGGCAATCACTTTCAGGGGTTTTGCGGCGCGCTGGAATGTCTCAGCCAATGGCGGTCGAAGACATCGAGAATGGCGCGGAACTCGGCTGGCGGGATCTGGTGGACGCCGCCATCGCTGCCTCCCACGAGGAACCGTACGAGTTGCCGGTCGACCTGCTCCGGCTGGTCGATGGATATGCCGAGCGATGCCAAATCCTCCGATATCGACTGGTCGCCCAGCAGGTATCCGCCCCACGACGTTGTCCCGGGCGCCGGATCGCGCAGACGTACCATGAGGATCCTGGTCAATGACGGCAGCGCCTCCGGGCCGATAATAGCGGTTCCGCACATATACCCGCCAAGCACACTTCCCGGCTGCGACTGCGGCAACAGGCTGATGAAGAACTGGGCGTCGCCGCCGGCTTCCTTCAGATGCACGTAAAGGCCGCGCTTGGCTGGCGTGACCGGGCCGCCAAGCACCAACTGGCCGGTCGGCAAGGCTTCGCGATATGTGGCGGTCAAGCCATGCAGGCCAGGTCCTGCCTCGATCGACAGAATGCCCTTGATGATCTGGCCGCGATAGTAAGGCGACCAGGCGCGCGAATAACATGCATAAGCACCGGTCAGCGCGAAGACGACGCTGCGCTCATCATGGCTGGAGGAGGCATCGAATTGAGTGCCGGCGCGGCGTTCGAGCACCGCGCTGTCGACGCCGTGGCGGGCTGCGATGGCGGCGGTGAAGTGCGGCAGGTCGCAGTCGGCGATCCATGAGCCGGGCTGCTCCAGGCCTAGCAGCTTCGTCCAATCGTCATAGACACTGTGCTCGCGCGGCTGGGCGCGACCCTGCAGCCATTTGTCGGCGCGGCCGAGATCGAACGCGGTCTTGGGGTTAACGGCCCGGAACGCGGCCGCCAGATCCTTGCGGGTGACGGTCCCCAACAATGCCGACGTCAACCGCAATTTCTGCGCAATGTGCTGTGCCATACGGCTGCCTCTTGCTGATCGTTGCTCTGCCATAACATGTTGTAGCTATCCTTCCATGATATATTTCCATTAGCTAATATTCCAGGAATTCCAGAGAATTCCACGGTATTCCATACGCGCTGCCTTTTCCGGTCGCGGGTCGGCGCTAAGCTCGCAGAGGGCTAGGGGCATATCATCCGCAAGAACGTGCTGAACGTGGGCTGAGCACGTCCCTTCCTTCGCAGAGCAGTGACACGCTCCAAATCGAGCAACGGGCAACCAAGCTCAAGGAGCCTGCTGGCAACCGAACCGTAATGCCATCTCAACCTGAAGGAACGACCGGATGACCTCGAACGCCTCTTCCAGACTGACGTTCATTGTATTTACCGCTGGCTGTATCGCGTTGGCGCTGCTCTTCCGATACGCGCCGGCCGGTGAATTTCCCTCGAAATATACCAAGGTCGCACCGGTGGCACGCGCCGCAAATCCGACCCGCATCGACGTCGACAATGAGGCGCACGCCATACGCTTCTACATCGATGGCAAGCAGGTCGCCTTGCTCGATCAGTCCGGTTTCAGGCAGTGAGGCGCCAAGCCGTGTGTGGCGGTTTGAATAGATGAGACAAGAATTTGGGCGCGACGCATGGCTGATCCAGACAATGCGGAGCGCTTTGGAACCTGAGAGGAAACAGTCATGAGACTCGTTCTGTCCGCGTTGCTTGTGTTGCTTGCCTTGTCGCAGGTGGCGGAGGCGAAGAAGAAAGTCTTGGTGACGCTGGACAATGCCGCCAAGGCACAGGCGCCTCGGCCGCCGCTCGACAATGCATCGACAGGCGGGATTAGGCCGACAGCGAATCCACAGGCGCCGGCCACCGACGGGCCGCAGTACCCGCCGGCGCTGTATTTCAATTTCCTGTAGGCCGGTTGCTTGCCGATCGACGACCCGTGCGGCGCCGATCTTGAGCCGTCACTGAAACTCACTGCCGCCTTCTCGGACGGGGCAGGCGCTGCACGCGGTTCGCTACGCCGCCACAGAGGGGGCGCCGTAGAGCGCTCAAACGCAGCCGATCCTCAACTGCTCAATTTCGCTTGATATCGCAACGCCATCCGCCATCTTGACCAAGGCGAGCGCGTCAAGCCGGAGCATGAGTTATGGACGGTACCTTTTCCTCAACCGGCGAACTGGCCGCCGCGATACTTGACCGCAAGATTTCCGCCGTCGAAGCGCTCGACGCGCACTTGGCGCAGATCGAAGCGCGCAACGATGCGGTCAACGCCGTCATCTCGCTCGACAGGGAAGGGGCCCGCAGCCGAGCAAAAGATGCCGACGCGGCGCTGGCGCGCGGCGCCGCGCCTGGGCCGCTGCATGGCGTACCATTCACGCTGAAGGACATGCACGAGACATCTGGCATCAAGACCACAGTCGGCTTCCCAGCCTTCGCCGATTATATCGCCAAACAGGACAGCCCCGTCGTCGCGCGATTGAAGGCAGCCGGCGGCGTGCTGATGGCCAAGACCAATGTCCCGACCATGCTGTCTGACTGGCAGTCGAACAATCCGCTGTTTGGCCGCACCAGCAATCCATGGAACCTCGAGCGCACCGCCGGCGGCTCCAGTGGCGGTGCGGCAGCGGCGATTTGCGCAGGGATGACGTCGTTCGACGTCGGCAGCGACATGCAGGATTCAATCCGGCTGCCGGCCGCCTTCTGCGGTGTCTATGGCCTAAAGCCGACGGAGCATCGCGTCTCACTAGCCGGCGCCTTCCCGAACCCAGGCGATGCTGCGCGCAGTGTGCGGCTGATGTCTTGTCTCGGCCCGTTGGCGCGCAGTGTGGAAGACTTGTCGCTGATCTATCAAATCGTTGCCGGTCCTGACGGGTGCGACACCGATCTTGCGCCGGCGCCGGTCGAGGACATGCCAAGCCTCGACCTCAAGACAGTGCGCATTGCCTTCGCGCCGTCCTTTCCCGGGTTTCCGGTGGTCGGCGACATCAGTGCCGCGGTGGAAGACCTCGCAAGGCAGCTGCAAGGCGCCGGCGCCGTCGTTGAAGAAGCAAAACTGCCAGGACTCGATCTGCACGGCGATCTGGAACAGGGCGGCGCTCTGATCGGCATGATGATGGAGGCCGCGCAGCCGGAACCTCGGGAGGACCCGACACCGGTCTCACGCTGGTTCGAGGCGCTCGCCCGCCGTGACAGGTCCATTCTCTCCTGGGACCGGTTTTTTGAAAATTATGACGCGTTGCTCTGCCCGGTCGCTATGACCACGGCCTTCCCGCATTGCGAGCCGGGCACACCCATCGAGATCGACGGCAAAGAGCAGAGCTATTGGATGCTGCCGGCCTATGGCGCCGTCTTCAACTACAGCGGCCACCCAGCGCTTTCGATCCCGTGCGGACAAGACAGTGCCGGCCTGCCGATAGGCCTGCAACTGGTCGGCAAGCGCTGGTCCGAATCGCGCTTGCTCGGCATCGCCAGGGCAATCGAACCCTTGGCTGGCGGCTTTCGCCGCCCGCCTGGCTATTGAGCGAAGCGCGACAATCCATAAGTGCCAAGCAGCGGGTCGCGCTCGCCTTCCAGTATCTCCCGTGCGACGAACAGGCCGACGGCCGGCGCCAGGGTGATGCCCGAATGCATGACCGCGACATAGACACCTTCCATGCCCTCGGCGCGGCCGATGATCGGAAAGCCGTCGATCGGCGTCGGCCGATAGCCGACCGTGTGGAATTCCAATTCCAGCCCGTCGCTGCCGTGCAGCATTGCTTTCAGGGCCGCAAAAAGCCTGCGGGCGGTGCCTTGCGGATCCATGCCCGGGTCGGCACCGCCGAAATCGGAGCCGGCAATGATCCGGCCTTCGGCTGTCTGGCGCATGTGCAGCCGCTCGGCCAGCACCAGGCCGTTGAGCAGCTTTTTGTAGGGCCGTGAGTGGACGATCAGCCCAGGCGGCGTCTCGATCGGCAGTCTGATCCCGGCCGTCGCGGCAATATCCGGTGAGCCGACACCAGCCGCGATCACGACCTCGTCGGCGGCAATCAAGCCACGCGATGTGTCCACGCTAGTAATCCGACCGCCGGTCTGGACCAGCGCCGTAGCGGTGCTGGAGATGGTGCGCGCGCCATGTCGTTCGGCATCGGCCAGCAGCATTTTGGCGGCGGCCACCGGCTCGACGACACCTTCCTCAGCCACATGCAGGGCAAAGTCGGGAAGCTCGGCGAGATTTGGCTCGATGCGCGCCACGCCGGCGCGGTCGACGCGCTCGATGCCGTAGCCCCAGGCGGAATGCTCCGTGGCGTAAGTTTCCATTGCGGCGGCCGGTAGGTCCCAGCACAGGCCGCCGCACCAGCTGAGCGGGAGGCCGGGCAGGTCCTGCGCCAGCCGCGACCACTCGGCCATCGCGCGGGTGCGCAGTTGGAAATACGGCTCCGGGTTGCCCCAACTGGCATTGATCCAGGCGAACGAGTTCGGCGTCGCCGCCCCGCCGGCAGCACTGTCGGCGATAACCGTCACTTGCGCACCCCTCTTGCTCAGATGCCAGGCGATGGAGGCGCCGATGATACCGACGCCGATGACGATCACTTGCTTCGCAGCGCTCATGCTGACTCCCTCTGCCTCGCAATTCCTGACGGACATCCACCCAAGTGCCATCCTGTTTCCCGCTTGCCAACATCGCGCAGCAGGAAATATGCGCAATGCGCTGGCCCGAGGCGCAAGGTGATCAAGTTCCTTATTACGAGGGCGAGCGGCATCCAAGCGATGTCCGTGCCGCCGGAGCGGTCGACAGCCCGGCACTGCGCTGCTAGAAGCCCGGCCTGTCACACGGAAATCCCAGAGAATGCCCGAAGCAATAGAAGAAGAAGTGGCGCGCCGCCGCACCTTCGCGATCATCGCGCACCCCGACGCCGGCAAGACGACGCTCACCGAAAAGCTGCTGCTGTTCGGTGGCGCCATTCAGCTTGCCGGCGAGGTCAAGGCCAAGAAGGACAGGATCCAGACGCGGTCCGACTGGATGAAGATCGAGCGCGAGCGCGGCATTTCGGTCGTCACTTCGGTGATGACCTTCGAGTACGAGAACACCGTCTTCAACCTGCTGGACACGCCCGGCCACGAGGATTTCGCCGACGACACTTACCGCACGCTGTCGGCGGTGGACTCGGCCGTCATGGTCATCGACGCCGCCAAGGGCATCGAGCCGCGCACGCTGAAACTGTTCGAGGTCTGCCGGCTGCGTGACATCCCGATCATCACCTTCGTCAACAAGATGGACCGCGAAAGTCGCGACCCGTTCGAGATTCTCGACGAGATCGAGCAGAAGCTGGCACTGGATACCGCGCCCATCACGTGGCCGATTGGTCGGGGAAGAACCTTTTCCGGCACCTATCATCTGGCGCTGAACGCGGTGCGCAAGGGCGACGACGAGAAGGAACGCACACCGGTCCACGGTCCCGATTCCAACCGCGTTGCCGGGCTGCTGCCGGAAAACGAGCGCGAGGCCTTTATCGAGGAGCTGGAGCTCGCGCGGGAGGCTTGCCGACCTCTTGATATTGACGCCTTTCGCGAGGGTCATCTGACGCCGGTCTATTTCGGCTCGGCGCTGCGCAATTATGGCGTCCGCGACCTGATCGAGGCGCTTGGCGCGTTTGGGCCGCCGCCGCGCGCGCAGGAGGCCGACACCCGCAAGGTCGAGGCGACCGAAGAGAAGATGACGTCCTTCGTCTTCAAGATCCAGGCTAATATGGACCCCAACCACCGCGACCGTATCGCCTTCGTCCGCGTCTGCTCGGGCAAGCTCGAGCGCGGCATGAAGGCCAGGCTGGTGCGCACGGGAAAACCGATGTCGCTGTCGGCACCGCAATTCTTCTTTGCCCGCACCCGCGTCACTGCCGACGAGGCCTTCGCCGGCGACGTCGTCGGCATTCCCAACCACGGCACGCTACGCATTGGCGACACGCTGACCGAGGGCGAGGAGATCCTGTTCCGCGGCGTGCCGAATTTCGCGCCCGAAATCCTGCGTCGTGTCCGCCTCGGCGATGCGATGAAGGCCAAGAAGCTCAAGGAGGCGCTGCAGCAGATGGCCGAGGAAGGCGTCGTGCAGCTGTTTTCACCCGAGGATGGTTCACCAGCGATAGTCGGCGTCGTCGGCGCGCTGCAGCTCGACGTGCTGAAGGAACGGCTGAACTTCGAATACACACTGCCCGTCGAATTCGAGATGTCGCGCTTTTCCGTCTGCCGCTGGATCTCGGCCGACGACAAGGCCGAGGTACACCGCTTCATCGAGGGGCATCGCGGCGACATCGCCCGCGACCTCGACAATGATCCGGTGTTTCTGGCCCAGCACGCCTTTTCGCTGAACTACGAAGCCGAGCGCTGGAAGGCGATCCGCTTCGCTACGATCAAGGATTATCAGGTTCGCGACAGAGCGGCGTAGGCGCCAGTTTTTCCTTCTCCCCGTTCACGGGGAGAAGGTGCCCGAAGGGCGGATGAGGGGCAGCGTCGACCTGGGTCTAATAGATTCCAACGTTCCCCGCCCGTCGCAGGCTCCAGGCGTTCGAAGCTCGAAAAGCCAAGCAATTGGCTTTCCGTCCGCTACGCGGACCGCTTCTCACCCTTTCGCCGCTTCCTCGATCTTGGCGACGTCGATCTTGCTCATCTGCATCATCGCGGACATCACGCGGCCGGCCTTGGCCCGGTCCGGATCCAGGAGCAGGTGCGGCAGCTGCTCCGGCACAACCTGCCAGGAGACGCCGAATTTATCCTTCAGCCAGCTGCATTGCGACGGTTGGCCGCCACCTTCGATGAGCTTGTCCCAGAAGTAATCTACCTCTTCCTGCGTCTTGCAGTCGATCGACTGCGACATCGCTTCGGTGTGCTTGAACTGCGGTCCACCATTGAGCGCCTGGAACTGCACGCCGTCGAGCTCGAACGTGGTCACCAACACCTTGCCTTCATCGGCGTGGCCTTCGGGCCAACGCATCACGCTCAGCACCTTCGAACTCTTGAAGATGGAGACGTAGAAATTCATGGCCTCTTCGGCCTGGCCGTCGAACCACAGGCAGGTGGTGATCTTTTGCATGTCGTGCTCCTCGGGTGTTTTGGTTGCGGTTACGGCGAAACGGCTGACTCCGGGAATGGTGCTGCCATTTCCATACCGTTTGCCTAAGGACGGCCGTGCGGCACGCAATCCGACAACAGGGTGCAATTTTTTTGGAAGATCTGATTTTTGAGGGGAATCTGGCGCATTGCAAAATTGTGGCCAGACCATGTTTGCGCGTCTATAACGCCTGCGGTCCGAATTCAGCGCCGCCGCGCCATATCTTCGGCTGCGGCCAGCCACCAAGGAAAAAACATGCCTGCCTATCGCTCCCGCACCACCACTCATGGCCGCAACATGGCCGGCGCCCGCGGTCTGTGGCGCGCCACAGGCATGAAGGACAGCGACTTCGGCAAGCCGATTGTCGCCGTCGTCAACTCCTTCACTCAGTTCGTGCCCGGCCATGTCCATTTGAAGGACCTCGGCCAGCTGGTCGCGCGCGAGATCGAGAAGGCCGGCGGTGTCGCTAAGGAATTCAACACCATCGCCGTCGATGACGGCATCGCCATGGGCCACGACGGCATGCTCTATTCGCTGCCGTCGCGCGAGTTGATCGCCGATTCCGTCGAATACATGGTCAATGCGCATTGCGCCGATGCCATGGTCTGCATCTCCAATTGCGACAAGATCACCCCCGGCATGCTGATGGCCTCGTTGCGCCTCAACATCCCGACCGTCTTCGTTTCCGGCGGGCCGATGGAAGCCGGCAAGGTGGTGCTGGCCGGCAAGACGCAGGCGCTCGATCTGGTCGACGCAATGGTGGCGGCCGCCGACGACAAGATCTCCGACGAAGACGTCAAGGTCATCGAGCGCTCGGCCTGCCCGACCTGCGGCTCCTGCTCGGGCATGTTCACCGCCAATTCGATGAATTGTTTGACCGAGGCGCTGGGTCTTTCGCTGCCCGGCAACGGTTCGACGCTTGCCACGCATGCCGACCGCAAGCGCCTGTTCGTCGAGGCAGGTCACCTGATCGTCGATCTCGCGCAGCGCTACTACGAGCAGGATGATGAGACTGCTCTACCGCGCAACATCGCCTCGAAGGGCGCCTTCGAGAACGCCATGACGCTCGATATCGCCATGGGCGGCTCGACCAACACCGTGCTGCACATCCTCGCCGCCGCGCATGAGGGTGAGATCGACTTCGATCAGGATGACATCGACGCGCTGTCCCGCAAGGTGCCGGTGCTGTGCAAGGTGGCTCCCGCCAAGGCGGACATCCATATGGAAGACGTCCACCGCGCCGGCGGCATCATGGCCATCCTCGGCCAGCTCGACAATGCCGGCTTGATCAACCGCGACCCGCCGACAGTTCATACGTCAACGCTCGGTGAAGCACTCGACCATTGGGATATTTCCCGTACGACCAGCCAGAGCGTGCGCGATTTCTTCCTCGCCGCCCCTGGCGGCGTGCCGACGCAGGTCGCTTTCAGCCAGGACCGCCGCTGGGACGAGCTCGATCTCGACCGCGAAAAGGGTGCTATCCGCTCGGCGCAACATCCCTTTTCCAAGGATGGCGGCCTCGCCGTTCTGAAAGGCAATCTGGCGCTCGACGGCTGCATAGTGAAGACGGCCGGCGTCGACGAATCGATCCTGAAGTTCACCGGCCCGGCCCGCGTGTTCGAAAGCCAGGATTCGAGCGTCAAGGCGATCCTGTCCAACGAGATCAAGGCCGGCGATGTCGTCGTCATCCGCTATGAGGGACCGCGCGGCGGCCCCGGCATGCAGGAGATGCTCTACCCGACCAGCTATTTGAAGTCGAAGGGGCTCGGCAAGGCCTGCGCCCTGGTCACCGATGGGCGCTTCTCCGGCGGCACGTCGGGCCTGTCGATCGGCCATGCGTCGCCGGAAGCCGCCGAAGGCGGCCTGATCGGCTTGGTGCGGGAAGGCGATACGATCGAGATCGACATCCCCAACCGCAGCATCCGCCTTGCCGTTAGCGACGCTGAAATCGCTGCCCGCCGGGCTGCGATGGAAGCAAAGGGCGCCTTGGCCTGGAAGCCCGAGGAAAAGCGCAAGCGCAAGGTGACGACCGCCTTGCGCGCCTATGCCGCGATGGCCACCAGCGCGGCCAAGGGCGCGATAAGGTTCGTGCCGGAGTAGGGAGTTTTTCCTTCTCCACAAGGGAGAAGGAGGAGCCGCGCTGGATGATTCTTCAAGCGGGATGGCGACATGGATTTCGACCTTATCGTACGCGGCGGCACGCTGCCTGATGGCAGGGTTGCCGACATTGGCATCTCCGGTGAGACCATCGCGGCGACCGAGCCCGCTCTGCGTGGTTCCGCGCAAACCGAGATCGACGCCCGAGGCAACCTGGTCTCCGCGCCCTTCGTCGATCCGCATTTCCACATGGACGCAACGCTCTCTTACGGCATTCCGCGCATCAATGCTTCGGGCACGCTGCTCGAAGGCATTTCACTATGGGGCGAGTTGAAGCCGCTTTTGACGCATGAGGCGGTGCGCGACCGCGCGCTGGCCTATTGCGACTGGGCGGTGTCGATGGGTCTGCTCGCCATCCGCACCCATGTCGACGTCTGCGACGACAGGCTACTGGCGGTCGAGGCCCTCCTCGACGTCAAGAAGACGGTGGCGCCTTATATCGATCTGCAACTGGTCGCCTTCCCGCAGGAAGGGTTTTATCGCTCGCCATCGGCACGGGAGAACACCATCCGCTCGCTGGACATGGGCGTCGACATTGTCGGAGGCATCCCGCATTTCGAGCGCACCATGGCCGACGGCACGCGCTCGGTAACGGAGCTGTGCGAGATTGCGGCCAGGCGAGGCCTGATGGTCGACTTGCATTGCGACGAGACTGACGACCCGCTGTCGCGTCACATCGAACAGCTTGCCTATGAGACGCAGCGCCTTGGTCTTCACGGCCGGGTGGTCGGATCGCACCTCACCTCGATGCATTCGATGGACAATTACTATGTCTCGAAGCTGCTGCCGCTGATCGCCGAGGCAGGCGTCTCGGTCATTCCCAATCCACTGATCAACATCATGCTGCAGGGCCGCCATGACACCTTCCCCAAGCGCCGAGGGCTGACCCGGGTCAGGGAGATGCTGGCGCTCGGCATTCGCGTCGGCTGGGGCCAGGATTGCGTGCTCGATCCCTGGTATTCTCTGGGCACCGCTGACATGCTCGACGTCGCCTTCATGGGTCTGCATGTCGCCCAGATGTCGAGCCCGGCCGACATGGCGCGTTGCTTCGACATGGTCACGAATGTCAACGCGTCGATCATGGGACTCGATCATCTCGGCCTGGCGGTAGGCAAGCGCGCCAGCCTCGTCATCCTCGACGCCGGCAATCCGGTCGAGGCCCTGCGCCTGCGCGCCGAGCGCCTGTGCGTCATCGCCAGGGGCAAAGTGGTGGCGCAGCGGACGAAGCAGGAGACCCGGCTTTCGATCGATGGGCGGCCGGGGATGGTGAACCGGCGGCACATATCCAGCTAGAGCGGGTCACCGTTTCGCGGAAACGGCGAACCACTGCTAGCTCTTTGTTTTTGACGCAATTCCGGACAGAAAACCGTTTCACACTTTTCCTGGAATTGCTCCAGATACAGCCGATTCCCCGCGCTGGTCTTACCCATTGCCCGAATTCTCCTCGTCAAAGCCGCCGCTTCCGTCTACGACGCGGCTTACGCAGGGGAGGAATCGGGATCGGCATGATGCAGCCCGTGGCGCAGAATTCCACAGTTCGGAACGTGCTTTTGGCCGGCATCTTGCTGATGCTGGCCGGCGACTTCTTGTTTGCGCTGAACGACGCCATGGGCAAGTGGCTGGTCGCCAGCTTCTCCGTCGGCCAGGTGGTGCTGATCCGGTCCATCGGCGCCTTCTTCGTGCTTGGCCCGATGATCGCCCATCAGGGCGCGGCCAAGCTGTTCCGCTTGGAACGCCTGGAGCTGCAGCTGCTACGCGTTGTCATGACCACGCTCGACACCGCGCTCTTCTATGCCGCCGTCGTCTATCTGCCGCTCGCGGATGTGATGAGTTTCTACATGGCCGGGCCGATCTACGTTGCGGCACTCTCGCATCTCTTGCTTGGCGAAAAGGTCGGCTGGCGCCGCTGGATGGCGATCCTGCTCGGCTTCTGCGGCGTGCTGATCATGCTGAAACCGTCCTCGGCGGCATTCTCGCTGTCATCTGGCTTCGCGCTCGCAGGCAGCATCGCCTTCGCTTTCGCCATCATCCTCAACCGGCGGCTGCGCGGCACCAGCGACACCAATCTGGTGACGTGGCAGACCATCGGCACGCTGCTGGTCGGCGGTGTGCTAACCATAGGTACCTGGCAAACGCCGTCAGAACTCGATTTTGGTGCCATGCTGCTGCTCGGCATCGTCTCCTGCGGCGCGCATCTGATGATCACCAGGGCGCTCAAGTTGGCTCCGGCCTCGACACTGGCTCCGCTGCACTACACGCTGCTCCTGTGGGCGGTGGTGTTCGGGCTGGTGTTCTTCGGCGACGTTCCCGGCCCGCGCATTCTGGTCGGCTCGGGCATCGTCGTTCTCGCCGGCCTGTTCATCTTCCACCGCCAGAAAGTCGTCGAGACCACGGTGCCGCCGGAGAACGTGCCGAAGGGCGTGAATTGATGCATGTCGCCCAAAGTGCGCAGCGGTTTTGGGATAACGACATGCACAAAGATAGCTTCAAGGTTCCTGGTGCCTAACCCCGGCGGATCGCCGCCAGATGCCGTGAAAACTCCGACGTCTCCATCAGTGCCTTGCAGCGGACAAACCGGCCGTCGGCATAGGCGCGGAAATCCTCGACCGGATTGTTGTTGGCGAGCTGGATCAGCCCCCACAGCGTCCACAAAAGGTCGCACATCGCCTTGTAGATGACGATGCGGCCGCGACCCGCAGGCCTGGCCTCGCCGCCGAAATAGGCGCCCATCATCGCTTCATCCTGCGCCGTGTCGAATTTGCCTTCCACGCTGAGGTCGCTAAGGTCCCAGAGCGGGTCGTTCATGCCCGAATATTCCCAGTCGACGATCCACATCCGCTCGCCTGTATCGAGGAAGTTTTCGCAAAGCGGATCGCAGTGGCAGGCGACGAGCGGCAGCGCATGGGCGGCGAGCGCCGATCGCACGGTCCCGGCCTCGCGCACCACGTCATGGTAGCCGGCGGGCAGGGCGACATCCTTGGTCGACAGCACCTTGAGATAATCGTCGATCATCGCAAACAGCTCGAAGCGGAAGGGAAACACCGCGCCTGAATTGTGCAGCTTGCGGAAGGCCTCGCCGGCCCGCGCGGGACTGCCCGGCCGAAGCTTGAATTTTTCCGGCGACATTGTCTCGGCGCCGGCAATGAAGCGCGTCACCATGATTCCGGTGGCGGGATCGACATGCAGCACCTCAGGGCTGACCTCTGCCTTTGCCGCTTCGCGCGCCGCAACCGCCTCGTTGGCGCGGCTGATGTATTCTTCGGTGCCTTTGCCGGGGATGCGCAGGCAGAAGTCGCCGGCCCTGAAGACCAGATTGGTGAGACCGCCAAGCCGTTCGAGTGGCCCGGTGTAGCCGGCCAGCATGGGAATGGCGGCCAATGTCGCGCGCACTTCGTCTGTCACCATGCCTGCGCCCCCACGCTGTTATTTGTCGCAGCGACGGTTCCACAATTTTCGTGCTTTGGCTATCATCCGATGTGAGACCCAAGGAATGGTGGACAGGACCAAAGTGGCGGACAGCAAACATCATGGTGCACTTGGCGCCGTCTATGCGGCCAAGCGCCCGGAGGAGGTCGCAGCACTCTATAACAGCTGGTCGCAGACCTATGACGCCGACATGTCGGCCGCCGGCTATCGCCACCCAACGATCTGCCTTGCGCTGCTGGCCCGCCATCTGCCGCGCGGTGCCGCACCGCTGCTCGATGCCGGGGCCGGCACTGGGCTGATCGGCGAATGGTTGAACATTGCCGGCTATCCCGAGGTCGAGGCGCTGGACATCTCGGAAGGCATGCTGGCTCAGGCCGCGCGCAAGGGCGTCTATTCGGCGCTGCATTGCCTGGCGCTCGGCGGTCATCTGCCCTTTGCCGACGGCGCCTATGCCGGGATCATCTCGGCCGGCGTCTTCACTTCCGGCCATGTCGGCGTCGAGGGTTTGGACGAGCTGATCCGCATCTGCCGGCCGGGCGGAGTGATCGTGCTGACCGTCAAGAACACACTGTGGGAAGCGGGCTTTGCCGCGCGCATCACCGAGCTCGAGGCGCAAGGCCTCGTCACCCGCATCGAGGAAACGAGGCCTTACATCTCCATGCCGGGCGAGGCCGACACCGTGCCGAGCCGCGGTCTCGCTTTGCGCGTGATCTGATCTACGCTTTGATCTTGGCGGCTGTCGGATCGTACATCGGCTCGAGATGGATCTTGGCCGGTGTTCGTTCCATCGCGACCACCAGTTCGTAGTCGCCCGAGGTGAGAAAATCGTCGCTGACGCCATCGGCGTTGCGCACATAGCCGTAGCCGATGTTCTTGCCCAGCGTGTAGCCATAGCCGCCGCTGGTGAGATAGCCGACCAGCTCGCCATTGCGCAGGATGGTCTCGCGGCCGAGCAACACGATCTCCGGGTCATCGACCGTGAAGCCGACGAAACGTTTCTTCAGCGCCGCGCCGCTGGCCGTCTCGAGCGCTCGCCGCCCAATGAAATCGGTGTTCTTGCGCAGCTTGACCGCCCAGCCGAGGCCGGCTTCCTGCGGCGTGTCGTTGGGAGTGATGTCGGAGCCCCAGGCGCGGTAGCCCTTTTCCAGCCGCAGCGATTCCAGCGCACGATAGCCGACCGGGCGGATCTCATACGTCTTTCCTGCCTCCATCAGGCAGTCGAAGACTTCGCCGGTGGCCGCGATCGGCACATGCAGTTCCCAGCCGAGCTCGCCGACATAGGTGACGCGCAGCGCCCGAACCGTGTGACCGGCGACGGCGATTTCGCGCACATGGCCGAACGGGAAGCTCGCATTCGACACGTCGGCTTCGGTCACCGCCGAAAGAACGTCGCGCGCCCGGGGACCCATCAGCGACAGCGTGCCGAAGTCCTCGGTGACGTCGACAAGCGTGGCATCGAGGCCTTCGCCGATATGGTCGCTGATCCACGAAGCATCATGCGTGCGGAAGCCGGTGCCGGTGACGATATAGAACGCCTCCTCGGCCAGTCGCGCCACCGTCAGGTCGGCCTCGATGCCGCCGCGTGTGTTGAGAAGCTGCGTGTAGGTCAGCCGGCCGACAGGCTTGCTGACGTCGTTGGCGCAGATCCAGTCCAGCGCCTTCAGCGCATCGGGCCCGCTCAGCTCATATTTGGCGAAGGAAGATTGGTCGAAGATGCCGACCTTTTCGCGCACGTGCCTGTGTTCGTCGCCGACCGCGGCGAACCAGTTCTGCCGCCCCATCGAATAGATGTCCTGGGGCTCGACACCTTCGGGCGCAAACCAGTTAGGCCGCTCCCAGCCGAGCTTCGAGCCGAACACGGCGCGCTGCTGTTTCAGCCTGTCGTAAAGGGGCGAGACGATACGAGGCCGCCCGCTGACGTACTCCTCATGCGGAAAGCCGATCGTATAGTGTTTCCCATAGGCTTCCAGAGTGCGGTCGCGGACCCACTGCCGGTCGCGGTGCAAATTGGAAAAGCGCCTGATATCGACGACCCACAGGTCGAGTGGCGCTTCGCCGTCGACAACCCACTGCGCCAGCACCCAGCCGGCCCCGCCGCCCGATGCGATGCCGAAGGCGTTGAAGCCGGCGCCGACGAACATGTTGGCGCATTCGGGCGCAGTGCCGAGGATGAAATTGCCGTCCGGCGTAAAACTCTCCGGGCCGTTGATCATCTGCTTGACGCCGACGGTTTCCAGCGCCGGCATACGCGCGATCGCCTGCGTCATGTGTTGCTCGAAATGATCGTAATCGTCGTCGAACAGTCTGAACTCCCAATCATTGGGTACGTCGCCCCCGGGGAGATCGGTCGTCCAGGCCTGTGGATTCGGCTCGTAGCCGCCCATCACCAGCCCGCCGACCTCCTCCTTGAAATAGGTGCGCCGGTCCGGGTCACGAATGGTCGGCGCGTCGGTCGCCAGCCCATCGATCTTCTCGGTGATGATGTACTGGTGCTTCACTGGCTGCAGCGGCACGTTGATGCCGGCCATCGCGCCGACCTGCCGTGCCCATTGCCCGGCGCAGTTGACCACCTTGTCGCAGGCGATGTCGCCCTTGCTGGTCTTCACCGCCGTGATGCGGCCGCCCTTCATCTCGAAACCGGTGACGCGGACATCCTCGAACAATTTCGCGCCATGCATGCGCGCGCCCTTGGCCAGCGACTGCGTGATGTCGGAGGGGCTCGCCTGGCCATCGGTCGGCAGCCAGGAGGCTCCGACGAGATCGCCAGTTTCCATGAGCGGCCACATGGATTTGATCTCCGCCGGGGACAGCAATTGCATGTCCATGCCGAAACTTTTCGCCGTCGTCGCCAGCCTTTTGTACTCGGTCCAGCGGTCGGCATTGGTGGCGAGCCTGAGGCACCCGGTCATCTTCCAGCCGGTGGCGAGGCCGGTCTCGGCCTCCAGTCCCTTGTAGAGGTCGACTGAGTATTTTAGCACACGGGTGATCGACGCTGACGAGCGCAGCTGGCCGACAAGGCCGGCGGCGTGCCAGGTCGAGCCCGAGGTCAGCTTGCCTTGCTCCAGCAACACGACATCAGCCTTGTGGTCGCGCGCCAGGTGATACGCTGTCGAACAGCCGATGATGCCGCCGCCAATGACGACGATGGCGGCCTGGCTGGGCAATGTCATGATTTCTGTGTCCCGTACTTCGTTCTGTAGTTTTCCAGCGCGGCGTCGAGCCGCGTCAGGTTTTCCTCGGTGTAGGCGACGTAGTCGATGCCGGGCGCGTCGAGGTAGAGCTCGGACACCATGCTCCACATCGCCTCGCGCAGCAGCGAAGCGCATTGCATAGCCGCGTGCGAGCGGCGGATCGCCTCGTCCGGTTCCTTCATGAAATAGGCGGTCAGGAAGGCGAAGGATTCCTCATCGCTCATCCCGGCGTTGGACGCTACGCCGGCGAGATCGAACATCGCCGTATTGAAGCCGGCATATTCGAAGTCGATCAGCCACAGCCTGTTGCCATCGTCGAGAATGTTGGCCGGCAGCAGATCGTTGTGGCCAAAGACGATCGGCAGCAGTTTCTGTGCGCGCTCCAGCTCGTCAGCCAGCGTCAGCAGGCGCGGCAGGTCGCTGCGTTTGCGGCTGCCGCCTTCTTCAAGCGTGCGCGCATAGTCTCGGATGACATGGAACACCCAGAACATGAAGCCGGCGCCGGAGACGTGATTGGGCATCTCGCGATGGAAGGCGCGCATGAGCGCCGCGATACGCCCGAGACTGGTGCGCACATCCTCCGCCTGCAAGGTTTTGGCGCCGAGAAACTCCGTCACCAGGATGCCCGGCTCGGCATGGAGGACGGCCGGTGCGAAACCAGCGGCATGGGCCGCCCGCGCGGTCATCACCTCGCGCTCACGAAAGACATGGTGGAACGGATAGTCCTTGCCGAAGCGAACGACATGTTTGCCGGCCGCATCCGTGACCACATAGTTGGCGTTGCTCAGACCGCCGGGTAGGGGTGCGATTTCGATGCCGCCGGTCCAGCAGGGCAGGTCGCGGATGCGTTCTTCGGCGGTCACGGAATCATCCCTGGTTTGCTGGGGGTTCGATAAGGTGCCATGGACAGAGCGACGATGGCGGGGAGAAACGCAAAAAATCTCGTCGGTGCGGGATGCCAGGATCGGTATCCCGCACCGCACCGACGAGCCCCTTGGCCAGGTCTTTGAGCCCGGCATCCGCCCCCGCGGATCTGAAACTTCCTCGCGCCCGGCACGTTACAAACGGCCTGGTGCGTGAGTTGCGGATCTGCCATCACCCTCCCGTTGCAGCTCCGAACCCTGTCTTGACTTCACGCCCGGGTTGCTCGGTTGTCAAGAAAAAGATGTGACCTTTTTTGGGTGTTTTGCCCGAAACCTAAGATGGCTCCTTTAAAAACGCTTGAATTACCTTAAAATCGGTCAGAGTCTCAGTTCGGGGAACCAAATGGCTCAATCCAAGCGCCACGGCGAGATCCTGCGGCTGCTGCAGGAAGAAGGCACTGTCACCATCGCCAGCCTGGCCGACCGGCTGGGCGTGTCGCTCGAGACCGTGCGCCGCGACGTCAAGCCTCTCACCGGCGACGGCTCCGTCCTCAAGATGCATGGCGCCATCGGCCTGCCGTCGATGGTAGGCGAAGCGCCGTTCGAGCGGCGCATGCGTGAGAATGCCGATGCCAAGCGCATCATTGCCCGCATGGTCGCCGGCACCATCCGCGATGGCGAATCGATCATGCTCGACACCGGCACGACAACCTCGTTCCTAGCCCGCGAGCTGCTCGGCCATCGGCGCTTGACGGTCGTCACCAACTCATCGGATATCGCCCGCACGCTGGCCACCATCAACGGCAATAAGGTCTACATGGCCGGCGGCGAGCTGCGCAGCGATTCCGGCGCCGCCTTCGGCGCCTCGGCCATTGACTTCGTCAGCCGCTTCTCGGTCAGCCATGCCATCATCTCCACCGGTGCCGTCGATGCGGTGATGGGGGTCATGGACTATGACCTGGAAGAAGCCGAATTCGCGCGCATGGTGCTGTCGCGCGGCCAGCGTTCGCTCGTCATCACCGATCACTCGAAGTTCGGCCGCCTCGGTCTGGTCCAGGTCTGCGGCTTTGACAGTTTTTCCGAGATCGCCACCGACCGGTCGCCGCCGCACGACATCGCCGCGGCCTTGGCGCAGGCCGGCGCGCGGCTCAGCATCGTCGGCGCGGAGAGCGGGTTCTGATCAAGCCAACTTATGTCGACGATTTGGCCGGCACTTCCCACCGTCGCCTGCAGCGTGTTTAGTCCGGCCATGGCTTTCACCATCCGCCAGTTGCAGTTCTTCATCGCCGTGGCCGAGCAAGGCACGGTGTCGGGTGCCGCGCAGAACCTCTCGATCTCGCAATCGTCGGTCACCGAAGCGATCAAGGAACTCGAAAGCGATCTTGGCGTCGAACTGTTCGAACGCCATCCGCGCGGCCTCAACATCACCCACAAGGGCCACCAGTTCCTGCGCCATGCGACAAAGATCCTTGCCGACGTTTCCGACGCGCGCCGCTCTTTCTCAGGCGAACAGGCGGCAGTGGGCGGACGACTGCAGCTCGGCGTCACCTCGCTGGTCGCGGGCTATGTGCTGTCGGATCTGCTTGCCCGTTATCGCCGCGCCTATCCCGGCGTCGAGGTCTCGGCCATCGAGGACAATGGCGATTACCTCGAACACCTGCTGATCGGCGGCAAGCTCGACATTGCCGTTATGGTCACCTCCAATTTGCGCGACCGCACCGCACTGCAGTCGGAAATCCTCGAAGTGTCGGCCTATCGGCTGTGGCTGCCGCTCGGTCATCCGCTCGCCAGCGCTGACATCATCAGCATCGGCGACATTGCCTCCGAAACGCTGATCATGCTGACCGTCGACGAGATCGAGGAAAACACCGGCAAACTGCTGACGGCGATCGGCGCCAAGCCGCATGTCGCTTTCCGCACCCGTTCCGTCGAGGCCGTGCGCAGTCTGGTCGCGACCGGTGCCGGCGTGGCGCTGTTGCCCGATCTCGTCTACCGGCCCTGGTCGCTGGAAGGCGACCGCATCGAATCGCGCGATATTTCCGGTTCCTTGCCGGTGGTCCAGGTCGGCATGGTCTGGCGGCGCGGCTCCGGCCTGCCGCAGGCGGCACGCGATTTCATCGGCCTTGCCCAGTCGCAGCGGACGGTCCGCCGCTAGTGTGGCCTACTCCAAGTTGACGTCGCCAGTCTTGCGCTCGCGCCTTGTGACAGAGACCGCCTCCGCCTTGAACGGCCCGATAGGAGCAACCTCGAAGCGGCCGGCGCCGGCAAGCCTGACGGCGCGGCGGAACGTCGGACACTCCATCGGCCGGGCTGCCGGACATCGGGCGGCGTGACGCAAAGCCTCTCGGATCGCGGTCAGGCGCTGGATGGTTTGGTCAAGTTCGTTCGCCTTGGCATCCAGGCGCCCTCGATCCATTTTCGGCAGGCCGTCGGGCGTCAGCATCGCGGAAATCTCGTCCAGTGCAAATCCACCGGCGCGTCCAAGCGCGATCAAGGCGAGCCGTCCTAGGACGGCCGGGTCGAACAAGCGGCGCTGGCCGCGACGGCCGATCGAGGCAATGAGGCCCTTCTCCTCGTGGTAGCGAAGTGTCGAGGCGGGCACGCCGGTGCGGCGTGACACTTCGGCAATATCCATATCTTCTTGACCTCAAGTCGGCTTGAACTCGTAGAGTGCTCGCGACGAGCGGTGAGAGCAACAGCAAGTGAGGTCCGTTATGCCACAATCCGCGCAGCCAAACACACGGCAAGCCGCGCTCTGGAATGATGTCAGCGGAAAGGCCTGGGTCGAGATGCAGCCGATCCTCGACGAGGTACTGGCGCCGTTCGAGCGGCTGGCAGTCGATGCCGGCTATCCCGGGGAAGGGGGCAATGTCCTGGACATCGGCTGCGGCGCCGGCGCTACAACTCTGGCGATGGCGCGCCTCGTGGGCAACGACGGACGTTGTGTTGGGCTTGACATCTCGCAGCCGCTTGTCGCCCTGGCGACGGAGCGCACGCGGCGGGAAGAGGTAGCAAACGCAAGTTTTGAAGTGGGCGATGCCCAGGCGTATGCATTCGAATCTGGGCACTTCGACGCTGTTGTCTCGCGCTTTGGTGTCATGTTCTTCGATGATCCCGTGGCCGCGTTCACCAACATAAGACGGGCCGCAAGGCGCGGTGGCAAACTCGCCTTTGTTGCTTGGCGCAGTCCAGTCGAGAATGATTTCATGACGACCGCTGCGCGAGCGGCTGCGCCTTTCCTGCCGCCCGCACCCGCGCCAGACCCCGATGCGCCGGGGCAGTTTGCCTTTGCCGACGGCGCCAAGGTGAAGCGGATCCTTGACGCCAGCGGCTGGGCATCAATCGAAGTCGAACAGGTGGACGTCCTGTGTCAGATCGCCCAAGACGATCTGATGACGTACGTCACCCGGCTAGGGTCGGTCGGCGCCGCGCTGCGCGAGGTTGACCGGGCAGTGGCCGAAAAAATCACTACGGTGTTGCCTGCTGCGTTCGCGCCTTTCATGGAGGACGGTGAGGCTCGCTTCAATGCCGCCTGCTGGCTGGTGACGGCGCTGGCTTGAAGGGGCGTCTGGCTATCGGTAAAACCGATATCGCCTTTCTGATAAATCAATTTGCGAAACCGGGTTTTTCACAGCACTTTCCGATTTCAGGGACAAGCCGCCATCAGAGCGGCATCAAGTCCAAACGGACGAACTGACTTTTTCAGGCTGCGCGTGACCCCTGGCGAGGACCGAAAACCGGCTTTCGCAGTCAAGCGCCAAAATGGGAGATCGACGATGAATTCATTCCTCAAGTCATGCACTGCCTTGACGATCGCGCTGACCTTCTCCGGCCAGGCCGTCGCCCAGGTCAAGGAACTTGGCAAGGGCGAAGGCCAGCTCAACATCGTGGCGTGGCCGGGCTACATCGAACGCGGCGAAACCGACAAGGGCTATGACTGGGTGACCTCTTTCGAGAAGGAAACCGGCTGCAAGGTAAACGTCAAGACGGCCAATACTTCCGACGAGATGGTCTCGCTGATGAACGAAGGTGGTTTCGACCTTGTCACCGCCTCAGGCGATGCCTCGCTGCGCCTCGTTGCCGGCAAGCGCGTGCAACCAATCAACACCGATCTCATCCCGAGCTGGAAAACGGTCGACGAGCGCCTCAAGGACGCGCCGTGGTTTACCGTCGGCGGCGTCCATTACGGCGTTCCCTACCAGTGGGGTCCCAACGTCCTGATGTACAACACCGACGTATTCAAGGAGGCTCCCAAGAGCTGGAATGTCGTCTTCGAGGAAATGAAGCTGCCGGATGGCAAATCCAACAAGGGGCGCGTGCAGGCCTATGATGGGCCGATCCACATCGCGGATGCGGCCAACTATCTGATGTTCCATAAGCCGGAACTCGGCATCAAGGATCCTTACGAACTGAATGAGGACCAGTACAAGGCAGCGCTCGACCTGCTGCGCGTCCAGCGCACCCTGGTCGGCCGCTACTGGCATGACGCAGCTATCCAGGTCGACGATTTCCAGAACGAAGGCGTCGTCGCTTCCGGTTCGTGGCCTTTCCAGGTCAACACGCTGGTCGCCGCCAAGAAGCCGATCGCCTCGACCATTCCGGAGGAGGGCGCCACCGGTTGGGCCGACACCACGATGATGGAAGCCGATTCGGCCAATCCCAACTGCGCCTATATGTGGATGGAACATTCGCTGTCGCCCAAGGTACAGGGTGATGTCTCGGCCTGGTTTGGCTCGCTGCCCGTCGTGCCAGCCGCCTGTAAGGGCAATGAGCTTTTGACCGACGAAGGCTGCAAGACCAACGGCTACGACAATTTCGACAAGATCAAGTTCTGGAAGACCCCGGTGTCGAAATGCACCACCCAGAACGACCAGTGCGTGCCCTATTACCGCTGGGTATCGGACTATATCGGCGTCATCGGGGGTCGTTAAGCGCTCTTACCCTTCCCCTTGTGGGGAGGGTCGACGCGCAGCGTCGGGGTGGGGTCCCGGACACGATTTTGCCTATGAGGCCGCCCCCCACCGTGGCCTTTGCTGCGGTCTCCTCCATCGACGGGAGGTGGGGTGGCGCGCGAATTCGCCATCCCCTGCCAGGATTTGCAGGCGAGGTGATCGACAGAACTAAACCGGCAACAGACTGACAGCACCATGACATCAGCCGTTTCCTTCCAGAAAGCCTCGCGCCATTTCGGCAGCGTTCGCGCCGTCGACGCGGTCGATCTCGAGATCGCGCCGGCCGAATTCTTCGCCATGCTGGGGCCGTCCGGTTCCGGCAAGACCACCTGTCTGCGCCTCATCGCCGGTTTTGAGCAGCCGACCTCCGGTTCGATCTCGATCTTTGGCGAACGCGCCGAAGGCGTGCCGCCCTATCGACGCAACGTCAATACCGTGTTTCAGGACTATGCGCTGTTCCCGCATCTGAATGTGCTCGACAACGTCGCCTACGGGCTGATGGTCAAGGGCGCCAGCAAGGCTGAACGGCACAAGGCTGCGGAAGAGGCTCTGGCTCTGGTGCGGCTGCCCGGCTATGGCGCTCGCCGCCCCGGCCAGCTTTCCGGCGGCCAGCGCCAGCGCGTCGCACTCGCCCGCGCGCTGGTCAACCAGCCCAGGGTGCTGTTGCTCGACGAGCCGCTTGGCGCGCTCGACCTCAAATTGCGCGAGAACATGCAGGAGGAACTGAAGTCGCTGCAGAAGGCCCTCGGCATCACCTTCGTCTTCGTCACCCACGATCAGGGCGAGGCGCTGTCGATGGCCGACCGCGTCGCCGTCTTCAATGACGGCAAGATCATGCAAATCGGTACACCGGAGGATATCTACCAGCGGCCGAAGACCCGCTTCGTTGCCGATTTCGTCGGCTCATCCAATGTACTGCCGCCGGATTTCGTCCAGCGTTATTCCGGCCAGCATCGCTGGGGCAGCCTGCGCCCTGAATCCATTCGCGTCGGACGAGCGGCCAGTGGTGAAGGCGTGTCCGCCCGCCTCGTCTCGACCAATTATCTCGGCGCCACGACGAAGCTGGCACTCGACGCCGACGGGCTGCGGTTGCACGCCATCGTGCCGGCCGGCACGGCCTTGCCAGGGGAAGGCGAGACGGTCGTGCTCACCTTCAACCGCGAGCATCTGCACCTGATGGATGAGCCGGCATGATGAAGGTTTGCGCGAAGCGCCCCCCTCTGTCCTGCCCGACATCTCCCCCTCCAGGGGGGAGATCGGATGTCATCGATTCTTTCGCCAATTTTTGGCGCTGAAAAGAAGGCGCAAGCGCTGAA
>NZ_JAMYMV010000069.1:0-30817 GCF_040318715.1 Mesorhizobium sp. M1050
GTCCGCCTTTCTCTTTATCTTCCCCCCCCCCCCCCCCTCCAGCCCCCATCCATTTCTAGGGCGGGCCTTGTTGCCATTCGGGTGTCGGGGGGGGGGCCCGCGCGCGTGGGGGCCCCCGCGCGCCTCGATCAGCATGCCGACATGATAATCGGACCGCCCCAAGGCGGCATAGGTGAGGTGTTTGGACTGACCACCGAACCGCGCCCCCTCGCCTTCCTGTTTCCATTCGAGAGAATCGCTGGCGATCGGCGGGATCGGCGCGGCCGGGGGTCTGGTGACACCGGTCGTGCCATCCGACGGCGACGGATCGCCGGCGGCAAGGCCGGTATCCTCGCCATCCCAGTAGCTTCGGGTTGCCGCGAGATCGAATATCGCGCGGTTGCCCAGCGCGCGCACCAGAACCTTGTTGGAGGCGGTGTAGACGACGACGTCGTTCGGGTTGCGCTCGCCGACGATGACATAGCGGCACGGCGCGTCGCTGGTGTTGATGAGGCAATGCCCCGCCGCCGCACCCGCCGGAAAGCAGATATAATCGCCGGCCTTCATGGCATAGGCGGCGTCGCCGACATAAGTGGTGAGCGTTCCTTCGAGGATGAAGACATGCTCTTCCTCGAGAATGTGGTAATGCTTCGGCGAGTTCTGCTTGCCCGCCGGCAACTCCTCGATCGCCACGCCGACATGGTGATTTTCGCCCAGCGCGGCCAGCGACAAATGCCGGTAGCGCACGCTGAAGCGTGGCACGGCGGACCATTCCGTCCATGGCACCTCATCCGATGCGAATGGCACGGGCGGTTTCGCTTCGTCTGCCATCGAGCCTCCTGGTCCTGCCGCCCTGCCCTCGTCGCGACAGAACAAAGCTGCCAGCTTCCGGCATCATCGCCAAGCGGTGTTCGCCACACTCCTGACAAAGCCGGGCAGAAGCTGCCCGTTTAACCCCTGATCGCCTTGCCGGCTTGCTGCAGCAGCTCGAACGCGGCGAAGCGCTTGGCATGCCAGCCGGCCAGCGTAGCGTCGGGATGATAGACCTCGCCGAGTTCCGACATGCCGGCCATGGCCGCCGCGACATCCTTGTAGGTTCCCGCGGCGACAGCGCCCAGCATCGCCGAGCCGAGCAGCACCGGCTCCGGCGAGGTCGACGCGACCACCACCATGCCAGTCGTGTCGGCCAGCAGCTGGCGCACCAGCGGGCTTTGGCCAGCGCCGCCGCTGACGACGATGGTGTCCACCGGGATGCCTTTCTCATGCTCGGCCCGCACGATCTGGCGCGCGCCGTAGCCGAGCCCGCAAACGCCGGCGACATAGAGCCCGACCAGGCTATCGAGACTGGTGTCGAGATCGAGCCCAGCAATCAGCGCGCGCGCATCCGGATCGGCGAAGGGCGCGCGGTTGCCGAGGAATTCCGGCACGACATGGATGCCGCCGACCAGGGCCGGCGTCGCCGCGGCGCCGTTGCGGCTTTGCGCCTGCAGCGACAGCCAGGCGCTCAGGCTGAGGCCGTCGGCCTGCGCCCTCGCCATGGCTTCGCCGCTTGCCGGGTGCATGCGCACCAGATGGTCGATGGCCGCACCCGCCGCCGATTGGCCGCCCTCGTTCAGCCACAGGCCCGGCACCATGGCCGAGAAATATGGTCCCCAGACGCCGTCGACGAAGGCCGGTTGCGCCGTCGATGACATGGTGCAGGCCGAGGTGCCGAAGACATAGGCCATGCGTGACAGAACGCTGCCGAACGCGCCGCGCGCGCCGACCGTGCCGACCCCGCCGGCATGGGCATCGATCAGGCCTGCCGCCACCGCGGTAGCGCCGATGAGCCCAAGGTCCGCTGCTGCCTGCGCGGTCAGTCCACCACCGAGTGCGGCGCCTGCCAGTACGATCTCGGTGCCGATGCGGGCGAACCCCTCATCGGCGAGCGCGCCGAGGCCGATCTTGCGGAAATAGGCCTCGTCCCAGCGGCTCTCATGCGCCAGATACGTCCATTTGCAGGTCACCGTGCAGACCGAGCGCGCAAGGCTGCCGGTCGCCCGCCAGGTGAGGAAGTCCGCGAGGTCCAGGAACTGCCAGGCGGCATTGAAAGTGGCGGGCAGGTTTTCGGCCAGCCACAGGAGTTTCGGCGTTTCCATCTCCGGCGAGATGACGCCGCCGACATAATTCAGCACCGCCTCGCCGCTGCGGTTGATGCGGCGCGTCTGCTCGACCGCACGATGATCCATCCAGACGATGATGTTGCGTTCGGCATTGCCGGACGGGCCAACCGGCAACGGCACGCCGCCCTCGCCCAGCACCACCAACGAACAGGTGGCATCGAAGCCGATGCCGGCGATCGCCTCGGGCGCTACGCCCGATTGCGCGACGGCCGCGCGGACGACGATACACACCGCCCGCCAGATGTTATCGCTCGACTGCTCGACAATATCGCCGGCCTCGCGCCAGACCTCGATGTCCTGCTTGGCCGAGGCAAGCAGGTTTCCGGTGTGGTCGAACACCCCGGCCCGCGCGCTGCCGGTGCCGACGTCGATGCCGAGATAGTGGGGCATGGGGGAGAAACCTTTGGTTTAGCGAATAGGGAATAGGGAATAGGGAATAGGGAATAGCGAATAGCGAATAGCGAATAGCGAATAGGTAAGTCGTTGGATTCTTCCCTATTCGCTACTCCCTATTCGCTACTCACTTAGAGATCATTGCTCTGCGGCAATATCACCAGATCCCGGATCGTCACGTTTCTTGGCCGGGTCAGCATGAACATGACGGCCTCGGCCACTTCGCGCGGCTGCATCAGGCCGCCGGCGGCGAGCTCTTCCTCGAGCTTGGCCTTCGGCCAGTCGTCGACCAGTGCCGTCACCACTGGGCCCGGCGCCACGGCGCCGACGCGTAGCCCGTGCTTGGCGACCTGCCGACGCACGGTATGGACGAAGGCCTGCACGGCGTGCTTGGAGGCTGTGTAGATCGGCTCCCAGACCACAGGGACCAGCCCGGCGATCGAACTGGTGACGATGATGTCGCCGGTCTTGCGTTCGATCATGTGCGGCAGCACCGCCTGTATCGAGCGGAAGCAGGCATTGATGTTGAGGTTGAGCATGCGATCCCAGACATCGGGATCGCCGGTCGCCACCTCGCCGCCGACATAGGCGCCGGCATTGGCATGGAAGATGTCGAGTTGGCCGGCCTTCTCCAGAACCTGCGGCATCATGGTGGCGACGCTCGCCGGCTGCACCAGATCGATCACCAGCGGGATCGCCTTGGGGCCAAGCTCGGCGCACAGTTTGTTCAGCGTCGCCTCGGCGCGGTCGACCAGCACCACGGTGGCGCCGGCCGCCAGCATATGCCGGGCGCATTCGAGACCGATGCCTGATGCCGCGCCGGTGACGGCGGCAACTTTTCCGGACAGTTCTTCGCTCATGTCTTGCTTCCTGTTGATGGGTTCAAGCCCGGCCATGAGAGACACGCGAGCGGCGTGCCAGCGAGTCGACGATGACTGCAATGGCAAGCACGGCGCCGGTGATCATGTACCGAAGCGACGAGGACAGATCGAGCAGCGTCAGGCCGCTGGCGATCGACTGGATGACGATGATGCCGAGCAATGCCGAATAGGCGCTGCCGCGGCCGCCGAACAGGCTGGTGCCGCCGATGACGGCCGCCGCGATGGCGTTGAGGTTGACGTCGCCGGTACCGGCCTGCTGACTGGCCGAGGCAAGGCGGGCCGCCGACAGCACGCCGCCGAAAGCCGCAAACATCGAGCACAGCACGAAGGCGCTCGAATAGATCAGCCGCACATTGATGCCGGCGCGCCGTGCCGCCTCGCGGTTGCCGCCGACCGCCGACATCGAACGACCCCATTTCGTCCGCGTCAGCGCGTAATGCATTGATATGACAAGGCCGACGAACAGACCGAACATCCACGGAATGCCGCGCGCCTGGTTGAGATAGAAGACGATGAGTTCGAGAATGACCGTGATGACGATCGCGCGCGTGATGAGACCGCTCGTCGAACGTGCCGACAGGTTGGCGGCGCGGCGGCGCGCAACGGTGCGCAGGCCGGTGATCAGCATGACGATGCCGGGAACGGCCGCCAGCCCGAACGACAAGAATTTAGGCATCACCAGCAGCTGGCCGAAATTCACCAGGTTCGAGCCGTAAGGCAGGTTGATCGAACCGGTCGAGCCGAGGATGTAGAGCTGCAGGCCAAGCACCGCCAGCAGGCCGGCCAATGTCGAGACGAAGCTCGGCATGCCGAGCCGGTTGAACAGCAGCGCATAGAGCGCGCCGATGAAGCCGCCCACGGCGATAGCGGCGAGAATGGCGAGCGCCACCGGCCAGCCCTGGTTGACCCACAGCGTGCCGACCATCGCCGAGGCAAAGCCGCTGATCGAACCGACCGACAGGTCGATCTCGCCAACCATCAAAACGCAGACGATGCCGAGCGAGATGACGCCGACTGTCGAGCAATCGAACAGCAGATTGACCAGGTTGCTGCTCGACAGGAAGATCGGGTTGATGCTGGCGAACACCGTCCAGATGATGACCAGCCCGACGATGACCGGCAACGAGCCGAGATCGCCGGAGCGGACCCGGTCAAAGAACCTTCGGATGGCGCCGCTTAAGCCGGCCTCGTGCTTGACGCGCACATCGGCGCGGTCGAGCTGCGGTGCGACTGGGGGAGCTTGTTGCACGTCGCGGTTCATGGGCGCGGCTCCTGGGTCTGATCCTGCCGGGGAGTTTGCTGGGACTGTCTGCGCTCGGCGCGTCGTGACACCGAATTGTTCGACGCGCCAGTGATGGCGCTGACCAGTTCCTGGTTCGAGGCATCGGGGGAGAAGATGCCGTTGTTGCGGCCGAGCCGCAGCACGACGATGCGGTCGGCGACAGCGCGCACGTCTTCCATGTTGTGGCTGATGATGACGACGCCGAGGCCGCGGTCGCGCACCCGCTCGATCAGATTGAGCACTTCCGCCGTCTGCGCCACACCGAGCGCCGCCGTCGGCTCGTCAAGCAGGATAAGCTTGGGTTCGAGCAGCAGCGAGCGGGCGATCGCCACCGTCTGGCGCTGGCCGCCCGACAGTGAGGCAACGACTTCGCGGACACTGGGGATGCGCGCCGACAGCTCGTTGAGCAGCGTCCAGGCGCGGACTTCCATCGCCACCTCGTCCAGCCGCAGCGGGCTGAGTTCGCGGCCGAGGAAGATGTTGGCGACGATGTCGAGGTTCTCGCATAGCGCGAGATCCTGGAACACGGTGGCGATGCCGAGCGTCAGTGCCGCACTCGGGTCGGCCAGCGTCACCTGCTTGCCGCGATAGCTGATCGTGCCCGAGCTCGGCTGATGCACGCCGGCCAGGATCTTGACCAAGGTCGACTTGCCGGCGCCATTGTCGCCGACCAGCGCAACCACCTCGCCGGCATGGACGTCGAGATCGATGTCGGTGAGCGCCGAGACGGCGCCGAAATGCTTCGAAATGCCGCGCAGGCTGAGCACCAGCTCGCCTGTCGGAACCGGTCCGTCCGGGGTGTCAATCATGCCAGAGACCTTTCAAAGACCGGTTCGAGGAAGTGCGCTGTCTGGCCACCGCGCGGGCGGCCAGACAGCGGAGCAGGCAAGGGTCGCGGTCAGTTCCCGATGCCCAGCTTCTTGCAGCCTTCCGCGTAACGATCGACGCAGAGTTCGGCCGCGGTGTTTATCTTCTTGTCGATGATCTCGGCCTTCAGGTTTTCCTGCGTCACCACCGCCGGCGTGAACAGCTGCGAGGGCGTGTCGTACAGCGTCATCTCGGCCTTCGGCTTCTCGCCCGAAAGCAGCTTGATGGCGACGTTGGCGGCAGCCGCCGCCACGATCTCGCTCGGCTTGGAGATGGTGTTGTACTGGTCGCCGGCGATGATCAGCTGCAGTGCCGCGATCGTCGCGTCATTGCCGGTCACCGGCGGCACCGGATCGACGCCGGCAGCCTTGAAGGCCGCGATGGCACCGCCACCGGTGCCGTCATTGGCCGCGACCACGCCGAGGATCTTCGGACCGAAGCGGGTGATCTGGCCGCCGGCCCATTGCTGCGCCTTCGGCGGAGCCCATTCCGGCGTGTCGTATTCGGCCAGGATTTGGTAGCCGCTGTTGTCGAGACCTTCGTGGATGCCCTTCTTGATCAGGCCGGCCGCCGCGTCGGTCGGCGAGCCGTTGATCTGCAGTACGCCGCCGGTCGCCGGATCGACCTTGAGCGCCTTCAGGTGCTCGACCAGCGAGTCGGCGATGGCCTTGCCGATGCCTTCATTGTTGAACGAGACATAGAAGTCGGCTGGTGCTGTCGGGATCGGCCGGTCATAGGCGATGACCTTGATGCCCTGGCTCTGCGCCAGCTTGACCAGCGAGGCTGCGGCGGTCGAGTCGACCGGGTCGAGCACGATCGCCTTGGCGCCTTGCGAGATCACCGAGTTGAACTGCTGCTGCTGGCGCGAGGCGTCGGCATCGGCGTTCTGGTAGAGCACTTTGCAGCCAGGGCACAGCTTCTTCATCTCGGCGGCGAAGCCAGGATAATCATGCTGCTCGTAGCGGGTCGAGGCCTGGTCGGGCATCAGGAAGGCCACGGTGGCGTCGGTGACCGGCTCGGCAAAGGCAGCCGTGCCACCGAGGAGAGAGAGCGCGAGCGCTGCCGCACCGGTCGATTTCCAAGCAAATCTGGTCATTCGAATGTCTCCGTTTCAAAAATGGTTTCACGAAACCTGATCGCCACATGGCGCCAAGCTTGACTTCAAGTCCGACTGTTGCGAGGAGTGCGACCCGCGCCCCTCTGGCGGATCTGCTCGATCCCCAGCCAGCCGTTAACGCATCCTCCTGGGCATGATCGAAGACGATCAGCCACAGTTGCTGGATTTCAGGACAAGCGATCTCCAGCACGGGACGCCTCGAGCGCATCCCGCGTCATTCCTTCCCTAAGTCTCGGCTCCTCCCGGTTCCTCCCTGTTAGGCGGCAATCTCCGCATTGATGTTTTCCGCCAGCAATATCCGGAAACGCGAAGGCGACATGCCCTTCTGCGCCAGGAACCGGCGGTTGAAGTTCGAGATATTGTTGTAGCCGGCGGCGTAGCAGATCTCGGTGATCGACATCTGGCCTTCGCTCATCAACAGCTGGCAGGCGAGATTGATGCGCAGCCGGTTCACATATTCCACCAGCGCCATGCCGGTGTGGCGACGGAAGCTGCGCGAAAATGCGCTGGGGCTGCGCCCGGCGATTTCGGCAAGGTCGCCTTCGCTGAACGGCTCGGTCAGATGCCCATTGATGTAGGCCAGCGCCTTGTTGATGCCTGCCGACATGAAACCTGACGGATCGGGAAGATAACCGGCGCTGGTCAGGGTGCGCACATCACTGGCACGGCTCAGGATATCGAGCACGCCCATGAACAGCGAGAGGCGGCGCACGCCCTGCGCCTCGACCAGTTCGGCAAGCAGCGGCGCGGCAAGCTCGGCCGTCGCCGGCGAGAACAGTGCGCCGCGACGGCTGGTTTCCAGGATACCGGCGCAGGCGGCAAGTTCGGGAAGGGCCGCCGTCGATTCGGCGATGAATGCTTCCGAGAACTGGACGACACGTCCGCGCAGCGGCACACTTTCGCCCGGCGGTACGTCACTGACCCAGTTGTGCGGCAGATTGGGGCCGGTGAGCACTAGATTGCCCGGCTCGAACTCGCCGATAAAGTCGCCGACGAAGTAGCGGCCGGTGGTGGCGACGACCAGGTGGATCTCGTATTCAGGATGGAAATGCCAACGCACGGTGCGGAAGGGATAGCCGTGAGCCCACGCCTTGAACGACTCACCGCGTCTGATCTGGACGACTTCCAAGTCCGGATTCATGCCCGTTCCTCCCGGCACCGGTCCAGTCATGCGACCAGTTACAGCGCCCTCTCCGCAGGCCGCGTATGCCGCTCTCTGCAGTGATCAAAGCTTAGGCGGCAATCCCTGCCGCCGCCACCACGGTCTGTCCATCTGACCGATACTTTTTTGACGTTTTTGTGGTCAAAGAGAACGGCTGCCGGGAAAGATGGCTCCGGCTGCAAGGCAGCCAAGGAACCCGGAGCCCATGGTTGGGCGGTTTCTTCGAACCATTGGCAACGCCCGATCGGCCATGCGTCGTCGTCAACTCACCTCGTGCAGCGCACCATTCACTACCGCTGCCGGCGGCGACGCCATGTCCGGCACAAGTATGTCGTTGCGGCGCGCGAAGGTGACCAGGGTGGCCCGCACCGTCTCCGCATCGATCTCACCGGCGATGCCGGCCCTGCAAGCGTTGAGCGCGACGGCATGGGCGCCATTGCGGCTGGCGGCCGGCCAGTCCTGCAGCAGGGCATAGGCTTCCATCACGCTGTCGATCTTCCTCGGAAAACCCATTCCGACCAGAAGGGTGACCGGTTCCTTGAACTGCCCATGATTCATGGCTCGTGCCTCCTCTCGATTGTGCAGGACCTGCGGCGGACCGAAGACCGAAGAGCGCTGCCCGCCGGGGCTAGGGTGGGTGAGGCTGGACGTCTTGTATCGAGGATTGAATAGCCGTTTCGGCGCCGCCGATCGGGCCCGGATCGCCGCCCAGTTCGGTCCTGGCAGGCTCGATCCGCTCAGTTCGAGCTTGGCCGGCCCGACACTGGCCGCGCCGAGCGACGGAACGCATCGGCCCGGCGCCGGCAGCGCCCTGTGCGCCTTCACCAGCGCCTCCAGCCAAGCGACGACGGCAAGCGGAGACGGATTGCGGCCATCAAGCCAGGATGCGACCTCGCTTTGCGGACGGCCAAGTTCGGCCGCCAGGTCGCCCGCCTCCCATCTCAGTATTTTCAGGCATTCACGCAACCGGCCCGCAATCACGTCTCCACCTCCACAACAGCAAATGTCTTCCGTCGCATGCAACAGAACGAAGATCGCTAAACAGCGCTCGCCAATTCAGCCGCCGGCGGACGCCTTGGCGGCCGCCGACACCTGCTGCGCGGCAAGGAACATCAGCGTCGACGCCGCGGTGCGCCGGTTCCAGCCGGCGGCTTCGGCCATGTCGAGCAGCCCCGCCAGCAGCGGCTGCAGCGCGCTCCTGCATTCGGTCTCGTAGGCCAGGAATTCCTTTGCCTGATGCGTCGGCGCCGGTACGGATCCGAGGCCAGCCATTGCATCCATGTATACCTCCACTTTTTTCGACCGATGCCCGCTCCCCGTGGGGAGCGGGCGGATTGGTCGCGACCTCAGAAGTCCATGCCGGCGCCGGCCGGCATGGCAGGGGTGGCGGCTTCCTTCTTCGGCTTCTCGGCCACCATCGCTTCGGTGGTCACGAGCAGGCCGGCGACTGATGCCGCGTCCTGAAGAGCTGCGCGTACCACTTTCGCCGGGTCGATCACGCCCTGGCTGTAGAGATCGCCGAATTCGTTGGTCTGGGCGTTCCAACCCCAGCCGAACTCGCTCCTCTCGCGCAGCTTGCCGACGATAATCGAGCCCTCCGCGCCTGCATTCTCGGCGATCTGGCGGACCGGCGTTTCGATGGCGCGGCGAACGATCTCGACCCCGGTTCGCTGATCCGCATTGTCGGTCTGCACGGCATCGAGCGCCTTGGCGGCCCTCAGCAACGCGACGCCGCCGCCGGGCAGCACGCCCTCCTCCCCCGCAGCGCGGGTCGCGTGCAGCGCGTCGTCGACGCGATCTTTGCGCTCCCTGACCTCGACCTCGGTCGAGCCGCCGACCCGGATCACCGCGACGCCGCCGGCGAGCTTGGCCAGCCGCTCCTGCAGCTTCTCGCGGTCGTAGTCGGAGGTGGTCTCCTCGATCTGAGCCTTGATCTGGGCAATGCGGCCCTGGATCTCTTCCTTGCGCCCGACACCATCGACAATGGTGGTGTTCTCCTTCTCGATCACCACCTTCTTGGCGCGACCCAGCATCTGCAGCGTGACATTCTCCAGCTTGATGCCGAGATCCTCACTGATCGCGGTGCCGCCGGTGAGGATGGCGATATCCTCCAGCATGGCCTTGCGGCGGTCGCCGAAGCCTGGCGCCTTGACGGCCGCGACTTTGAGGCCGCCGCGCAGCTTGTTGACGACCAGCGTGGCCAGAGCCTCGCCCTCGACGTCCTCGGCGATGATCAGCAGCGGCTTGGAAGACTGCGCCGCGGCTTCGAGCACGGGCAGCATCGCCTGCAGGTTGGAGAGCTTCTTCTCGTGGATCAGCACATAGGGCTCCTCGAGCTCCACGCGCATCTTGTCCTGGTTGGTGATGAAATAGGGCGAGAGATAGCCGCGGTCGAACTGCATGCCTTCGACAACTTCGAGTTCGGTCTCGGCGGTCTTGGCTTCCTCGACCGTGATCACCCCTTCATTGCCGACCCTTTCCATCGCCTGGGCGAGGAAGCGGCCGATCTCGGCATCGCCATTGGCCGAAATGGTGCCGACCTGCGCGATTTCGTCGTTCCTGGTCACGTTGCGGGCATTGGCCTTCAGCTCGGCGACGACCGCATCGACCGCCTTGTCGATGCCGCGCTTCAAATCCATCGGGTTCATGCCGGCGGCAACGGCCTTCGCGCCTTCCTGGACGATGGCCTGCGCCAGAACGGTCGCCGTCGTGGTGCCGTCGCCGGCGATGTCGCTGGTCTTGGAGGCCACCTCACGCACCATCTGCGCGCCCATGTTCTCGAACTTGTCCTCAAGCTCGATCTCCTTGGCGACAGTGACGCCGTCCTTGGTGATACGCGGCGCGCCGAATGACTTGTCGATGACGACGTTGCGCCCCTTGGGGCCGAGCGTCACCTTCACCGCGTTGGCGAGGATGTCGACGCCGCGCAGCATCTTCTCGCGCGCTTCGGTATGGAATTTCACCTCTTTGGCAGCCATTGGATCAGTCCTTCATCTAGGCAGCATTCGTTGACTGGGTTGGATCTGGAAGAAGCCGTCATGCAGCCTTCTTCACTTGCTCGGCGTGCTCGATCACGCCCATCACGTCGCTTTCCTTCATGATGAGCAAATCCTGGCCGTCGAGCCGGATCTCGGTGCCCGACCATTTGCCGAACAGGATGCGATCGCCGACCTTGACGTCGAGCTCGGTCAGCTTGCCGCTGTCGTCGCGCGCGCCGGGACCCGTGGCGAGCACCTCGCCTTCCTGCGGCTTTTCCTTGGCGGTGTCAGGAATGATGATGCCGCCCGCCGTCTTTTCCTCGGCTTCGACGCGGCGGACCAGGATACGGTCATGCAATGGACGGAACGCCATTTCGTTCTCCTCTTGGACAAACATATTTTTACGGCTCCTCCGCGCCGGGACCGGTGATGTCGGACCGGCACGGGGACGCTGCGACCCTTTGCAGCATCGCGCGCGCATATCGAGCTAGTTTGCCAGTTTGCGGTTTCAAGAGCCCGGCCAAAAAAATTTGGCACTCGACCACCACGAGTGCCAAAAGCCTGTTAACGCAGGCTTATTCCGCGAGGACGCCCTTATTCCGCGAGGACGGGCCGCCGCTTGAATCTTCCGCCACCCTCCAACAAATTATCTCCCTGCCGGCGCCATCGCAGGCGCCGGAACCGCTTATCCTCCTACGGAGTTGTTCGCAGACGGAGCATATCGATGGAACGACAGACTTATTCACCGATCACTTCCACCCCGGCCGCCGAAACATCCGACCACGCGCTTGACCGCCTGCTCCAGCCGGCCAGCCACTTCAACCATCCCGAAGAGGTGCTGAGCGACGACACGCTCGACCTGTGGGAAAAGCGTGCCATCCTGTCTTCCTGGGCGTCGGATGCCTGCGCCGTCTATTCCATGCCGGCACTGCGCCAACCACCGGGCGCCAGCCAACTAGTGTCGTTCGACCAGATCATGGACGCGCTGTTCAAGCTCGACGGTGACGCCTCGGCGCCACCTCATGAGCCCGGCGAGTTCCCTCATCTCTTCGACAGGCTGGGCGCCTGATATCCGACAGAAAGACAGAAAGGAGAAACGAATGGTCGCAAGCGTCAGCAAGGAATTCCGCCTCCAGATGGAAGGCTATGGCCTGACCACGGCAGAGATTCACTATCGCCTGCCCGACCATCCGAGCTTGCTTCAGCTCTATGTCTGGCAGGACTACGACCTTGCCCCCGACTTTCCCGAACTCCACGGGTTTTTATCCTACTGGGAGCGCGAACTCGAGGGTCCGCTGCATTCGGTTCGGGTGGCCCACCACCGGCTGATCCGGCCTTCGGAATGGCGAGTCATCGACGGCATCATCGCCATCCAGTAAGCGATTCGCACGGCTCGATCGCCGCACTCACCGGGATCCGATAAACAACCTCAGCATCGCCGCGCGAGCGTCCCGGCCCGAGGCTTCGCTCTATGCCCAGATCACTTTGATTATCGACAGTCCAATGACTGAGCATGGCGTGGCCAAGGAATCGGCTTCAAAGGTTCGTCGCCTGCATGACTTAAGCAACTATATTAGTTGCTGATGAATTATATTTGACAAACGATTTTGGCGCCAGGATAACTATTTTTGCCGGACTCCACTTCAACCATTATTTAACTGCCGTGCTTCATTCTGTGTATTGCACCCAAGGTATGTGAAATTCAAGGATCGCTCGATGCAGATCACCTCGGACCTAACCTTCACGATACAGAAGCTGATGTCGGCCAGAAGCGGTTTTGCCGGCGCCGGCCAGCCGACCTTCGTCAAAGCGGGTACAGCGCTGCGGACCGAGGACCCGATCATTCGTCCGGGCGCGACCGGCAACGAGGACGGCATCGAATACGATCCGTTCAGCGGCTTCGGCCAGACCTCCAAGACCGATGTGCCGGCGACTTCGTCCATCGGCGCGGCTTCTACGACTACGGCGGACGACCCCTATATGCTGGCCGGCAAGGCCAATTATGGCGAACTCTATGCCGAGTATACGCGCTTCATTATCTCGATGGTCGAGGCGGACCGCCGGCACGAAGACTCCACCGTTGCCCGCTATTTCATCCCTGCCGGCGAGACGCGGGAAACGGTGATGGCAATGGACGAGCATGACTATATTTGGGCTGTCGAGGACGAGATGGGGGCCGCCGCCGACCGCAGCCCGCAGGCGCAGGCGTACAAGGCGATCAGCAACCAAAGCCTTAGCTACGCCGACGCAAGCAGGATGACTTCCGATTCATTGTTCAGCTTGCAGAAGGCATTGCCGGCTCTGAACGCGGCGTTGGCGCGCATCAGTCCCGAGGTCGTTGAGGCGCGTCTGCAAAGTATCGGCGACGACCCGAAGCTCCAACGTCTCGCGCAACTGATAGCCAAGAGCGATATTCTCTTCGCCAAGACCGACCTACGCTACGTCGACAGGATCATCAAAGGTATCGAGAGTGGCTTCAATAAGATTGATGGCGATATCCTGGTGAAGAATGACCAAGGCCAGTATCAGCTTGGTGATTTCTCGATCTCGTTCAAGGGCGAGGTGATGCTGACCTCCAAGGACACATTCAAAGCGTTCACGGGCTGAGTCTCGTCGCGGCGCCCGTCGCCTCGGCGTGAAATCTCCCGGTGCTGACCTATCGTTCGAGCCCTACCCCCGCCATATTATTCGGCAAACCGCTCTGCCAGATCCATGGGCCTTGGCCGCAAGCCGAAATAGTCGGTTTCGGTTGAGCGATGGGGCGGGAGCCAAACCCTCACCGCCGATTGCCTCCCAACATCATTCAGTAGACCCAAAATACTTGGTCCGCAGATCATCGATCTCGCCCGCATCATGAGCGCCAAGCACCTCTATCGTCAGGGGGCGGGTCAGGAGGCTCTGTCGCGGAAGCGCGAAGCCGTACTTGTCAGGTTCGAACAGCGGCCCGACCACCTTCACCGGTAGATCGGGGTGGGTATGGGCGTGGTATTCGAGAACGGGGGCATCGGCGATGATTGCAGCGACGTCGCCATTCACAAGACCCTCGACGGCGCGATCGAGCCCAGCGTAGGTGAGGGTTTGCAGCCCCTGTTGCCGAGCAAAATCCTCCTCGACGGTGCCCGTCAGCACACCGACCGGCCTGTCGGTCAGATCGGCGAGGCCATTGATCTTGTTTGTGAGAGAAAGGGTGGTCATCACGCTCGTCACCGACGAGGTGACATAGGCAAGGACAGCGATACCACAGGCCAGCCATAGCCCCTGCCAGATACGGCCGACCCAGCCGAACAGGTTCTTTCGCGAAGGCGACTTGCCGGATGTCGCGACAGACATCACCGTATAGAAGCTCTCGGCAAAGCCGTCGCGCCACCGCTTGGGAAAAGCCTCGTCGAACTGGCGATCGAAGAAGGTGAGCAGGACCGTGACAGCCAGGATGATCAAGGCGATCCAGGCATAGGCTTTCAGGAAGCCGGCATCGCTAAGACCCGCGATCAGGTTGCCGAAGCCCTTTCCCTGATCCGTGCTGATCATGATCCGCATGCCGCCGTCGAACCAGGGCTGGGTGAAGTCGAGCAGTTCGGCGCGGGATTGATTGATCGTCAAATTTGTGACCGCTACGTCGACTTTGCCGGAAGCGGTCGCCACAACCAGATCGCGAATGGTGTCGAACTGGACGTAGCGATACTGGCGGCCGAGTTTAGCCGCGAGGCCCTCCCAAAGATTGATCGCCATGCCGGTGAACTGCCCCTTATCTTTCATGACGAAGGGAGGGTTGACAAAGAGGCCGACGTTCAAGGGCTCGGAAGGCTGTTGCGCCTCGGCTGCAACTTGCGGCCACAACAACATCAGGAACAGAATGAAGGAGCCGGCTAGCCTGCACCAGGTCCGCATGGCAATCCTTTCCTTGTTGGCATCTCAACCCGGTCGAGGAAGGCAAGGGAATTTCGCCAGAAACCGGAAAGCCTGGCGCGTCCATGGAAGAGCGGCGACCGGCCCTCGCGCGGTGTTGCCGGGCACGTGCAGAACGGTCCGATCGGCTGTTTTGCGGCATGCGGCAGCTCGGAAAACAACCTTTCGTGCCGGCGGCTTTTCTTTCGGATGCATGCAACGGCCTGGCCAGTAACGAAAACAGGATTTACAACACATCAGGCCATGCCCTATCCAAAAAGAAGTCATTCAGTGATACGCCATTTTCATTTTGGTATGCTTTTGAAACAACAAGATTATATATTTGCAAATCGGTATGGATTACAGAAATAAGTTATATTCATATGTCTCCATGATTTTCCGACAACGTCATTTCAGTATCTGCTAAGACATCATCGCGATTTCCAGACTATTTTCCATATTATTAAGCATTTGCAAAATTCAACCCGCGCTATGGCGCTTTTTTCTTGCCACAGGCCGACTTCGGATGCAGCTTTTTTGGCAACAGCATCCGCGTCCGCGGATTGCTGCATGCTTGGGCGGACGGGCGCTAAGCATGGAAAGGTAAATCGACATCCGCTGATGCGGACTCCCGTGAGCTCGATCCTGCCCGCTCTTCTTTTGAGACTGTGGACCATCTCCATCCCAGGCTGCTCTCGGTCGTCGAGCCACACATTTGACGGAAACCCGCAGCCGCCAGCCAGTCGAGGAATGAATGATGAAATTCACAGTCTACGCGATCATCGCCACTGCCTTGGTGGCGGTCGCCGGATGCACCACCGATGACTATGATGGTTGTCGCGGAAACGGCTGCCTGGTCGATCGGCCTCAGCAAAAAAATCGGAAGATCGATGACCGGCCGCAATACGACAGGAACGGCAATCCGAACTTCGATACGCGTGGCCGCTACATCGGCTGCCATGGGCTGGGATGCAAGGTCGACGACCCTGATGATGGCGATCAAAGCATCGACGACAGGCCGCAGTACGATAAGCAAGGCAATCCGAACTTCGATACGCAGGGCAATTACCAGGGATGCCACGGCATCGGCTGCGAGGTCGACACGCCAGCCGATGACAGCCCGTCGGACGATGACGATTCCAATTGACAGGCCTCGCGGCCAACAAGGAGGCTGATTATGTCCGAATTCGACAACTATCGACGTGCCAAGATCGTTGTGATCGGCCTCGCGGGGCTTGGAATGACGCTTACGTCCGCTTTCGCAGCGAATAGCGACTGCCACGGCGTAAAGGTCGATGTGACGAAGGCGCGCGAACAAGAGTTTGGCGCTCTCGTTGCATCGGCGATGACCAACAAGGTCAAACCCGCCCAGGTGAAATTCCAAACGATTCTGGAAAGCGGGAAATGGAGCGCCGCTTATATTTCTACACCCGTGGCCGAAGACGGCATGATGTTCTTCCAGACAGTCAATGGAGAAAGGCAGTTTCGTGAAGTATGGGGCGGATATGCGGCTCCATCGGAAGAACCTGAATTGGTATCCTGGGCAAAGAAGCTCGGAGTGCCGCAAGATCTAGCAAAATGTTTTGCCGAGACAGTTACAGAACGAAGGTGATGGTCGCCGGGTATTGCCGCGAATGATTTTCAGGCCATCGATCATGCGGAAGCCGATCAAGGTGCATCGGTCCACGGAAACGCAGCTCCATCTTCTTGTTTTGATGGGCGTCCCTCACAGGGCCAGGCTACCCTGCTCCGCCGCCTCGGCATTCGGGTCGCCCGGCGCCGTCGCCCAGGCCAGTTCGACCAGCGTCACGGTGCGCCGGCCTGTCCCGTCGAGCTGGCAGACGATGAGGCCTTGCTCCTCGATATAGGTCAGGAGGCGCCGGGCGCGGCGCAGCGAGTGGGAACCGTAGGCGCGGGCGATCGCCGCGTCGCTCGGGCACGGCCAGCCCTCCTTCGCCGCACGCGCGATCATCATGAACACGCCCTGCATGTCGTCGGGCAGCAGCGACGCGCGGACGGAAACGTCCTGCCAGGCGTCGTCGCCTGCCGCCATGTCGGAGCCGAGGCCGGCTCGAGCGCGCGTCAGCATGCGCCGGAACTCCGGCAGATCGGGCACGACCGAGGCGAGGCCCTCGATGCGGCAGCGCACGACGAATTCTTGATAGAGCACGCCGATGACACGAAAACCCGCGTCGGGCTGCGCCAGGATGGCGCGCAGCACACGATCCACGCGCTCGCGGCGCTCCGCCAGATCTTCGGCGCTGATTTGCGGCTCCACCGGCTCGGGACGGATTTCCAGCGCTGCCGATTTGGCCGCCATCAGCTGATCGAGTAGGTCCGGCGACGCCGTCCGGCGCGGCGCGCGCACGGCCTCTGGGGGCGGGGCGGCCAGAATGATCGCGCGAGCATCCTCCAGCGCCGCCTCCGGCATCGCCATCAGCCGCGGCGTGCCGTTGCGCGGGCTGGTGTCGGTCGGGCCGATGCGAAGCCCCAGCGGACGGCGCGACAGCGCTGGCCCCAGCGCCATGAACTGCCCGCGCTCCAGGTCGCGAAACGCCTCCGCCTGGCGCCGCTCCATGCCCAGGAGATCGGCGGCGCGCGCCATGTCGATATCGAGGAAGGTGCGGCCCATCAGGAAATTGGACGCCTCGGCGGCGACGTTCTTGGCGAGCTTGGCCAGCCGCTGGGTGGCGATAATGCCGGCAAGCCCGCGCTTTCGGCCACGACACATCAAATTGGTCATCGCGCCGAGCGAAAGTTTGCGCGCTTCGTCCGACACCTCGCCGGCCACCGCCGGTGCGAACAGCTGCGCCTCGTCCACGACGACCAGCATCGGGTACCAGTGGTCGCGGGCGACCTCGAACAGCCCGCCGAGGAACGCGGCGGCGCGCCGCATCTGGTTCTCTGCATCGAGCCCTTCGAGATTGAGCACAGTGGAAACGCGATGAATGCGCGCCCGCTCGCCGGCCGCCTGCAAGCCACGCTCGGTATGCTGCTCGGCATCGATGACCAGATGGCCGTATCTGTCGCCCAGCGAGACGAAGTCGCCTTCGGGATCAATGATGGTCTGCTGCACCCAGGGCGCGCTCTGTTCCAGGAGCCGGCGCAAAAGGTGCGATTTGCCGGAGCCCGAATTGCCCTGCACCAAAAGCCGGGTGGCCAGCAATTCCTCGAGATCCAGGTTCGCCGGGGCGCCCGCTGTCGTGTGTCCCATCTCGATCGCAACGGTCATTTCGACTCAAGGCTCCTTTCGCAGACGGGCTTATCAACTGGGTCACAGCCCGTCGAGCGCGCATGGCCGCCAGTTCCGCGTTGCGCACAGCCGGCCAGACGCGATCCGTCGGGCGAACCCTGTGGATAGTAACCAGTCGTTCACCATGGGCGGGTGTTCCGATTGCAGATATCAGGCATCCGCCTAGCCTGACCGTGCATCGCGTCCCCAACGTGGTGCGTCCCAACCCCGCCCCTGGCGACCGACGTCTTCAAGTTTCTTTCACAGTATATGTCGGTCGCCAATTTCGCCTGGTCCAATCCTGTTCTGACATCATGCCGGACCGCTCCATGGCGCAAACTTTGGGTTGACCCCTTCGGACCGCGAGGCGACACTCCACCCAACGCTGCAGGTGCGAGGAGGAATTGCGATGGACGAACCCGAACGGTGGCGCCACATGTCGACGGCGCCGAGGGATGGGAGCCGGATCCTGGTCACGGTGCGCCCATCCGAACAGGGGCCGGCGGAAGTCGACCTCGCCTATTGGTCGCGCGCCGACCAGTTCGCCCCGGAAGGCTGGCGCGCATCGGACTCGTCGCCCGGGCGCGTCATCGAATACGCCGAACCTGAACTGAAATGCTGGATGCCGCTGCCGACAGCCAACCTCAGCCGTGCATCCATGCCGGCGCCGTGGGAAGGCGAAGACGCCCAGCAGTTGGATGGCTCGGGGATTTGAGGAACTGGCCGTACCCAATCGCTGCAGCTGGAGATTAGCCGATCTCCACCCTTGCGGGGGAGATTGGCAGCTTCACGGTCGGCTCCCCTCAAAACAAAAACGCGGCCGTGGCGGGGTTCGGACCGGTGCGGCCGGAGGCTGAATCCATGCCGCGGATCGTCTGCAGATCCTGCGCATCCAGCTCGAAATCGAAGACGTCGAAATTGGCGGCGATGCGGTCCTGGTGGATCGATTTTGGAATGACGATCAGCCCCTCCTGAAGATTCCAGCGGATGATTGTCTGGGCCGCGGACTTGCCGTGCTTTCGGGCGATGCCGGCAATGGTCGGATCGTTCAGCAGCCGGCCGCTGCCCAGCGGGCTCCAGCTTTCGATGCGGATGTCATGCCTGGCATGGAAGTCCCTGATACCGCGCTGCTGGAACTGGGGATGCAGTTCGATCTGGTTGACGACGGGCGTCACGCCGGTCTCGCCGATGATCCGCTCGAGATGGTCCTGGTTGAAATTCGAAACTCCGATCGACTTGATGCGGCTGGACTGCCTGAGCTCGACCAGCGTCTTCCAGGCCTCGACATATTTGTCCTGGCTGGGCACCGGCCAGTGGATCAGGAACAGGTCGATCTGCTCGATACCGAGCTCGTCCATCGTCTCGTCGAAGGCGCGCAGCGCCGCATCGCGCTGGTGCGCGCCGTTGCGCAGCTTGGAGGTGATGAACAGTTCGCCCCTCGGCACGCCGGCACTGCGGATCGCCTCTCCGACCCCCTCCTCGTTCCGGTAGCCCTCGGCGGTGTCGATTAGACGATAGCCGGCCTCGATCCCCCAACCCACCACTTGCGCCGTGATGTCCTGATCGACCTGCCACACTCCAAGGCCGAGTTGGGGAATGGCGGAGCCGTCATTCAACGCAATTTTTTCAGGCATGGTGGGCTGTTCAGGCATGGTGGGGGATCCTTTGCAAAGATGGTCCAGGCGGTTCGCCCGGTGCCCGCCCTATCTAGGTTCGATAGAGGGCGGCGGCCAGTTGGCAGGGGCAAATTTGCCACGTGCGATCTGCGGTCCTGATCTTTGCGTCGAAGGATACGGCCTCACCGTGGCCGGCGCACCGCCCGCACCACCCCGGCGGAGGTGCTGCCGCAGAAGAGCCGGTCGCCGCCATCGGATTCCAGTCCCGAGACGCCCATGCCGGCCGGCATGTCGAGCTTCTCCAGAACCTTGCCTGATTGCGGGTCGACGCGGCGCAAATCGCTCTGGTCGCCTTCCCAGGTGGCGTGCCACAGCTCGCCATCGACCCAGGTCACCCCGGTGACGAAACGGTTGGATTCGATGGTGCGCAGGATTGCCCCGGTCTCAGGGTCGATCTGGTGGATTTTGCGCTCGCGGTATTGCCCTACCCAAAGCGTCCCTTCGGCCCAGGTCAGCCCGGAATCGCCGCCACCGCCGGGCGCCGGAATGGTCGCCAGCACCTGACCGGTATCAGGGTCGATCTTCTGTATCAGGTCGTTGGCAAGTTGGAAGAAATGCTGACCGTCATAGGCGGTGCCGGCATGCGCCGCGACATCGATCGAGCGCAGCGCCTGCCCGTCTGCCGGATCGAAGGCGTTCAGCTTCTCACCCGAGGCAAACCAGACATTGTTGCCGTCAAAGCTCACTCCATGGACCCTTTCCACACCGGGAAAAGGTCCGTACTCGTGCAGGACTTCGGCCGCTGAATGTCTCATGTCTTGATCCTCGATGTTGGTCGTCATCGCGCCGGTCATGTTCCAAGGTGTGTCGAGATTCAGGTCAGGCCGCGCCGAAAATGGTGGCTTCCGAGAACCAGAGCGGAGCGTACTTTTCGTACGTGAGCACCGGAAGCGCAGGAAGCCGCCATATGCAGGCCGGCCTCACCTGAATATCAGCACATCTTAGCCGTTCGGCGGCGGGGACGGGAGTAACAACGTCGTCGTGAATCCAGCCACCGGCGGCGTCATCCAGCGGCGCGCCCGTCCGTGCCCGAAAAACTGCACCTTGCCAGCCTCGCCAAGCTGCTCCAGCGCCCGCTGCACGCTGCGCTGGCCGATGCCAAGCGCCAGTGCCAGCGCAGAGGTCGCCCAGGCTTCGCCATCGGCAAGGAAGGCCAGCACCGCCGCGTGCCGCTCCTCGATCGGCCGCGCCAGCACCAGCACCTCGCGCTCGTGGCGCGGCGCCAGTGCGAAGCCTTGGCTGGTCGCGCCGATATCGGCCAGCCCCCGCAGTTCGGCGCGCAGCCGGCCGATCTCGACCCGCAGCCGCGCCCGATGCGATTCATCGGCGTGCCTGCCGCCGAAGGCTTCGGCGATCAGTCTCGCCCGCGAAACATCGCCAGGCCAGGCTTCGGCGAGCGTGCGAGCCAGCGCAAACAGCACCGGGCGCGTTGCCAGCGAGACCGTTGCTTCCCGCTGGCGCACGACATAGCGGAAGCTATCGACCACCAGCGCCGGCGACGCCTGCAGCGCCTCGACGTCCTCGAGCAGCAAGGGGCGCTGCTCACCACCAGCGATCAGCCGCGCCGCCGGCGTGTCCAGCGCCAGGAATGCACTGTCGACCTCCGCGATCAGACCCGTAATGCCGGCCCGGAGGGCGGCATGGCGGGCCCACTCCAACGCCCTGCGCGCCGGCTTCGTCTTCAGGCGCCGCATCGCGATGCCGGCGACGGCAAGCTCGTGCGCGGCTCGCGCGGCAGGCGGCAGCGGCGCCGGGTCGAGCCCGGCCAGCACGTCTTCGGCCTCGTCGAGACGGCCGATCAAAAGCAGGCGCCGTACCTTGAGGTGGCCGGCATGCGCGGCGTTCAGCCGGTCGCCATGCTTTTCCAGCGTTGCGCGCGCCGCGTCGAGCGCCTTGTCCGCCCATCCCAGATCACGCGACACCAGTGCGATCTCGGCTTCGGCAACGACGCATCTGGCACGCGCCACCGCCTCTTTCGGACCGAAGCCACGCGCAGCCCGCCGCAGCAGCGCCTTGGCGCGATCGAGATCGCCGAGTTGCGCCATGGCAATGCCGCGCAGGGCCAGTGCCGGCGGGTCTTCGCGCAGGGCGACACGATCCAGCGCGCCGAGCGGATCGCCCCCGGCCAGCGCCATTGCTGCCGCGGTGATCAGCGAGTCCATTCAAATCCCGTCACACTTGTAACTCCCACCCTCAGCGCCGCACGCCCTAACCTAAGTCATGGCCGCCAGCCAGCAATGCCCTGGCAGCCACCGTTGACGCCAATTTAGGCATTCACCAGCCTGAGCATTTCAGGTGTCGATATTAAGCATCTCACAAGGGAGTTGACATGCCTGACCCCAACGACCTGCCTCTCCACGCGACGGACGCCATGGCCGGCGGCTCTGAGCGGATGCGCCACCCCTGCTGCGGCGGGCCGGCTCTTTCAAATCCCGTCACACTTGTAACTCCCACCCCCGCGCTTGACCGACCTATTCTGCCTGACAGCAAGCAACCACACGTCGCAACGGCGCGACAACAGACTGGCAAAGGAGACGACCAATGACCAAGCAGACCGCAATGAAGACCCCGCCGATCGTTTCTAGACAGGATTGGGAAGCCGCCCGCGAACAGATGCTGGTGAAGGAGAAGGCCACGCTGCGCGCCAAGGATGCTTTGGCCGCCGAGCGCCGGCGCATGCCGTGGATGGAAGTCGACAAGGCCTATGTGTTCGAGGGGCCGAATGGCAAGGCGAGCCTGCTCGATTTGTTCGAAGGCCGTCGGCAGTTGATCGTCTACCGCGCCTTCTTCGAGCCCGGCGTGTACGGTTGGCCCGAACATGCCTGCCGCGGTTGTTCGCTCGGCGCCGACCAGGTCGGCCACCTCGCCCATCTCAACGCCCGCAACACCACGCTTGCCTACGCCTCGCGCGCCCCGCAGGCCGACATTGCGCGGCTGAAGCAGCGGATGGGCTGGGAGATGCCCTGGTATACCATTACGGATAGTTTCGACAAAGACTTCGGTGTCGACGAATGGCACGGCCACAACGTCTTCATCCGCGATGGCGACCGCATCTTCCGCACCTACTTCATCAACAACCGCGGCGACGAGGCGATGGGCACCGTCTGGAGCTATCTCGACGCGACGCCGCTTGGTCGCCAGGAGATCTGGGAGGATTCGCCCGAAGGCTATCCGCAGACCCCGCTCTATTCTTGGTGGAACTGGCACGACAACTACGATGCCGGGCCAGACAAGACATGGGAAGAAGTAGCGGCAGCAGGCGAAGCGGCGTTCCGGGACAAGGACCAGTAAGGGCTCTCCAGCTTGGTTCCTCGCCCCACGAAAGTGGGGAGGGGAACCCAAATCCTGGAAGATCGCGCCCCCCACCACATGCGACGCCCCGGCGCTGGCATCACAATTGGAGGATGAGGACCATGCTCGATATCCATACAGCCACCAGCGGAGCGATCCCCGAAAACATCAATGCGTCCACCCTCAGCATCGCCAATTGGCTATGCCTTGCCGCGGCACCGACCTTCGCCCTGATGGCGCTGCTCACCTGTCTTCTCGGTGGCGATGCGGCCATGCTGTGTATGGGCTCCTCGCCGCTCACCGGAATGGCGGCGATGTATCTCCTCATGAGCGCCTTCCATTTGGCGCCCTGGCTACGGGTGATTTCCGGCCGGCAGGTCCGATAGTTCCAGCGCGCCGCCGAGAAAGACGGGACGACAGGACACCACTATCCATCAGCAGAAGCTAATTGACAGTCCAAGAGAAACGGCGCTCACTGGCTGGTACAGGTGGATCGCGGCATCAGGCGGGCGACATCGACCGCAGGCATCACCTGAAGCAATTCCCGGGAAAAAGCGCATAGCGCTTTCCCTTGAGAATTGCGTAAAACCAGGGAGGACGCCATGCCAACCGTTATCGGCCATCACAACATCACGAAAGACAGCAAGCACTGGCTCAGTTCACCCAAGCGTAAGGAGCTTTTCGGCTCGCTTGGGATCACCAACATCCGCACTTTCGTCGATCCGCAGAACCCGAAACACGTGGCCGTGATGATGGACGTTCCGGACATGGATAAGATGGCCGCTTTGATGCAGAGTAAGGCAGCAGCCGATGCGATGGCCTATGATGGCGTAGCGCCGGAGTCGCTGGTGATCCTGGTCGAAGCGAAGGGCTAGTTGAGTCGTTCGCTCCGGTGTGCGCGATTTGCAACGATGCCGGCCGCTGCGAGCAGTTGTGCTCACGGAATTGCCCGGGCGAACGCCGATCACGCGCCGCGCCGTCCGCCCTGGAAGGACGTGGCCGTGGTCGGCTCCGGCCTGATATTCGAAGCGCATGGCGAGATGGAAGCGAGCGGGCTGCCGGGCGGGCTTCAATTTTTTTCCGTCAAGGGAGCGGACGCGTCCTGACGGCTCCTGCTTCCTTGCCCGGTAACAGCCTGACGCAGGTGCCTGAGCTTATCGGTATTGCGCATCACATAGATTGCCGCAACGAAGCGCTTCAGGTCGCGATGTCATTGACCGGCAGCCAGGGCTTGGGAAGGTCAAGCTCCCCAAGCCCGCTGCGCAACTCGATCTCGATGTCACGGCAGATCTGCGAGATCGGAACATCATTGGCATTGCCCTCGAAGGGATTGGCGCTGCTTTCGCCGACCTGGTCGAGCGACATGTAGGCCCAGCCCAGCAGCGTGCTGAACGGGATCGTCAGCCAGATCGCGATCGGGCCGAGCATGCCGCCCAGTTTGCCCATGTCCGCAAAGACCGGAACCACCCCGAACGGCAACAGCGTGCAAAAGATCATGACGAACATGGAACTGACGATGGCGTATTGCCTCGGATAGGGATTGTTCTTGATACGATCGCAGCGCGCCTGCTGATCATGGAAATCACGGATCAGCTTGATAAGTTCGACATAGACCTGCGGAGGAATTTTTGCGTCCTTGAGCAACGCATTGACCTGGACCGACTGCATTTCCAAAAGCGCTAGCGCCGGCTGCGGCGACTTCAGGACGTCCTCGGCCTGTTCGGCCAACAACGGACGCAGTTCCTCGGCGACCGAACTCGCATCCTCATGGATGCGGTAGCGACGCCGGTATTCGACATTGGCGGCCCGCGCCATGGATTCCCACGGCATCGGCCGGCGTAGGGCGAAGCGCAACGCCGTCATCCAGGCGATATGGCGGTAGATGAGCTGCTTTGCCGTTAGCGCATCGATGAAATCCCTGCAGAAATTGGACCACAACCGGCTGCTCGCCGTGATTTGCGTAAAGGCCTGCAGCGCGTCACTGCTGCGCGTGAACACCTGCGAATTCTTGAACCCGGCAACAAGTGACACGGTGGTGCCGAGCACGAGCACCACCGGCCATGGCACCGAGAAGCCGGCAATCCCCGGTAGGCGGTAGGCAGCGACAGCCAGTCCGCTCACCACCACCATGTAAATGACACTGCGGCGCGACCAGAGCGCGAAATCTATCAACTTGTAGGAACGGCCTACATACATCTCATGCCCCTCAAATCATGGACAGGTCTGGTTGTCGCGCGGCCGGAATCCGGCCGCTCTCATCGTTCCTTTACAGCCCCGAACCGCAACCCGTCCATCAAGAGCTTGACCAGCCGGCGCGAACGGTCGCGCCACTCCGGCGTGTCGGGCGCCGAGTAGATGCCGGATAGTGCGTGCAGCACATCGGAGGCGTCGACGTCGCCGCGGATGGTGCCGTCGGCCACCGCGGCTTCGACCAGTTGCCGAAGCGCCTGCGAGACCCGGCCGGACGTATCGGAAAACAGCGTCGAATTGGTGTTGAGCAGGATGCGCAGGCTGGTCGCCAGGCCGCGCTTGGTGGCGATGTAATCGACGAAGCGCTGCATCCACTGTTCCAGCGCGACATCGGACGGGTGTTTTTCGGCGAGCTCGCCGGCGGCCGCGCACAGCGCCTCCACCTCGCGCCGGTAGACCACTTCGACCAAATGCTCGCGCGTCGGAAAATGCCGGTAGAGCGTGCCGATGCCGACGGCGGCCTGGCGCGCTATCTCTTCCAGCGAGGCGTCGATACCGCGCTCCGCAAAGACGGATGCCGCCACCTCGACCAGCCGGTCGCGGTTGCGCTGCGCATCGGCGCGCAACGGCTTTGCCTCCGTGCCTTCGGCTTTCTTTTCAGCGATGACGGACGGCTCCACGGCCACTTTTTTCTCCACTGCCGAAATATGGGGCTTGAACCCATCCGGGTCAGCCCCCACGTAAACAAACGGAGGCACCTCCGTTTTAGTGGAGCACCTTTATCATATAATCAGGGGAGCCGGTATGTCACGTCTGCAAAATGCCGAGCGTGTAATCTCCCCCCTCGAGGGGGAGATGTCGCCGAAGGCGACAGAGGGGGTCGGCTCGACTGGGCGCGACCTCCTGCGGCAGATGGAAGTTAGCGCTTTACGTCCGGCGACCCCCTCTGGCCTGCCGGCCATCTCCCCCTCAAGGGGGGAGATCACGCCCTTCGCGCCCTTGCCCTCGCCCGCCCCAACACCAATTCATCCCCATCCGCGTCAAGCAACTGGAGCCAGACGCCCATGACCAAGACAACAATTCCCGTCCATCTCGATATCAACGGCCACCATCACGAGTTGCAACTCGAGCCGCGCGTCACGCTGCTCGACGCCTTGCGCGACCGGCTAGGCCTGACCGGCACCAAGAAGGGCTGCGACCACGGCCAGTGCGGCGCCTGCACCGTGCATGTCGACGGCGAGCGCGTGCTGGCCTGCCTGACGCTTGCCGCGCAAGTCGAGGGCCGCACCGTCACCACCATAGAGGGGCTTGCACGTGAGGGCGAACCGCATCCCGTGCAGGCTGCCTTCCTCGAACAGGATGCCTTCCAGTGCGGCTATTGCACGCCAGGCCAGATCATGTCGGCGGTGGCTTGCATACGCGAGGGCCATGCCGGCTCAGATGACGAGATCCGCGAATACATGGCCGGCAATCTCTGCCGCTGCGGCGCTTATCCGCATATCGTCGCCGCCGTTCGCCAGGCTGCATTGGAGGTCGCATCATGAGGGATTTTTCCTATCTGCGCGCCAGCTCGGTCGATGCGGCAAGACAGGCGGCCGCCCTACCCGGCGCCATGCTGTTCGCAGGCGGCACCACGCTCATCGACCTCGCCAAATGCGGCGTCGCCGAGCCCGAGACACTGGTCGACATCACCCATCTCAAGGGCCTGAACGGCGTCGAGCTCAACGAGCGCGGCGCCACCATCGGCGCGCTTGCCAAGATGAGCCACGTCGCCGACCATGACGGTATCAGGAGCCGCTTCCCCGCCGTCTCGGAAGCGCTGTGGCAGGCGGCTTCCGCACAGATCCGCAACATGGCGACTATCGGCGGCAATCTGATGCAGCGCACGCGCTGTCCGTACTTCCGCGATCCGGCGAATTTCCCCGCCTGCAACAAGCGGGAACCCGGCAGCGGCTGTTCGGCCATCGGCGGTGTCACACGGGGCCATGCGGTACTCGGCACCAGCGAAGCCTGCATCGCCATGTATCCGGGTGACCTCGCCGTGGCGCTGGTCGCCTTCGATGCGATCGTGCATCTCGGCGGTCGCCAGGTCCCGGTGGATGATTTTTTCCTCTTGCCCGGCACAACGCCGAACAAGGAACACGCGATCGAACCGGGCGAGATGATCACCGCCATCGAGATCCCCGGCTCGGCCTCTGGCCGGCGTTCGACCTATCTGAAGATCCGCGATCGGCAATCCTATGAGTTTGCCGCGGCGAGTGCCGCCGTCGGCGTCGAGTTCGAGGCCGATGGGCGGACCATCCGTGACCTGCGCGTGGCGCTTGGCGGCGTCGCGACCAAACCTTGGCGGGCGAAAGCCGTGGAGGACGCGCTGAAGGGCAAGGCGCTGGAACCAGATGCTGTCCGCGCTGCCAGCCTGCTCGCGATCGAAGGCGCCGTCGACCATGGCGCCAACCATTACAAGCTTGAACTGGCGCCGCGCGTCGTCGCGCGCGCCATCCTCAAAATGGGAGAGACGGCATGACCGTTCACAACATCAGACATGGTGATGCATCCGACGGCGCGCTGGCGCAAGTCGTCGGCGGCCGGCTGTCGCGCGTCGACGGCCCGGCCAAGATCACCGGCGCAGCCAAATACGCCGTCGAGCAACAGCTCGAAGGCCTCGCCTACGCCGTGCTGGTCGAAAGCACGATTGCCTCAGGCAAGGTGCGCTCGATCGACACCGCAGAGGCGCAGGCAGCACCCGGGGTGCTGCAAGTGCTGACGCCGGACACCATCATCAGCCTGAGAACCGCCTCGGACTGGTTCGGCACGCCGCCACCCGACAAGCCCTATTGCCCGCTGGTGCGCGACATCACTTTCTCCGGCCAGCATGTCGCCGCTGTCGTCGCCGAAACCTTCGAGCAGGCGGTCGCCGCGGCAGCCCTCGTCAAGGTCAGCTATGATGAGACCCCCGCCATCGTCGACCTTAGCGACGCCAAGGCCGGCGACGGCATCCCGATCGACGCCATGACCAAGGAATGGGGCGACGCGCAAGCCGCTTTCGCCTCGGCCCCGGTGCGCATCTGCGCCGCCTACAACACGCCGCGCGAATACCAGGCGCCGATGGAGCCGCATGGCCTGATCGCCCGCTGGGAGGACGACCGCCTCACCGTGTGGGAGCCGAGCCAGTGGCTGGACGGCATGGCGCGCACCTATGCCGAATGGTTCGGCGTGCCGTTCGAAAATGTGCGCCTGGTCTCGCCTTATATTGGCGGCGGCTTCGGCTCCAAGGCACTGGCGCTCAGCCATGGTGCGGTGGCGGCATCCGCAGCAAAGATGCTCGGCCGGCCGGTGCGGCTGGTGATGACGCGGCCGCAGACCTTCACCGGCTATGGCGGCCGCGCCGCGACGCGGCAGACGGTGACGATCGGTGCCGACCGGCAAGGAAAAATCCAGTCGATCGTGCATCGCGGCGTCAATGAAACGTCCGTCGACGGCATGTGGGTCGAGCCGCTCGGATCGGTCACCTCGATCATGTACGCGACGCCGAATTTCTCGTCCAAGCAGAATGTCGTGCGGGTGAATTCTGTAGTGCCTGGCCCCATGCGCGCGCCGGGCGAAAACCCCTCCGCCTTCGGCATCGAAAGCGCCATCGACGAACTCGCCTACGAGGTCGGCATCGATTCGCTGGAGATCCGGCTCAGGAACTATGCCGAGCAGGATCCGGAAGCCAAAAAAGCCTGGTCGACCAGACAGTTGCGCGAGGCTTTTGCCGCCGGCGCGGAACGCTTCGGCTGGTCCAGGCGTACGCCCGAACCGCGCTCCATGCGCAACGGCAATCAGCTGATCGGCTGGGGCGTTGCGGCAGGTACCTATCCCGTGCGGCGCGCCTATGGCGAGGCGATCGTGCGCATCCTGGCCGACGGCTCGGTCGAGGTCGAAAGCTCCTCGATCGACATGGGCCAGGGCACCTACACCATCTTGGTGCAGACCGCCGCCGAGACGGTCGGGGTGCCGGCCGACCATGTCGTGGTGAAGCTCGGCGATTCGCGCTTGCCCCGCGCCGGCGTCGCCGGCGGCTCGCGGCTGGCCGGCGTGATGACCGGTGCGGTCCATAAGGCGGCGACCTCGGCGCTCGACCAGTTGATCGGGCTGGCGATCAGCGATCCACGGTAACCCTTCCACCCGCTGCAGGCCAACACTTTGGTTGTCGCCAACGGCCGTATGTCGTCGCCACGCGGCGACGGGCCTGATGTCTCGATCTCCGAGCTGCTCAAAAGCGTCGGCCGCGACCACATCGAGGCCACCGGCGACACCATGCCGGCCAATTCGACGCCAGAGGATCGCTACAAGAACTACACCACCATCGCCATGGCGTTGCCGCACACCGAAGGCGACTATTCCCGCCACTCCTGGTGCGCGCATTTCATCGAGGTGCGCGTCGATGAGGATTTCGGCACGGTGCGGGTGTCACGCGTGGTGTCGGCGCTGGATTCCGGCCGGCTCTACAACCCGAAGCTCGCCGAAAGCCAGTGGAAGGGCGGCATCATCATGGGCATCGGCCAGGCGCTGCTCGAAGAAGGCATCGTCGACCGCCGCCATGGCCGCATCGTAAACAACAACCTCGCCGATTATCTGGTGCCGACCAATGCCGACATTCCCGACATCGAGGTAATCTCGGTCGGCATCCCCGACCTGCATTCCTCGGTGCTCGGCGGCAAGGGTGTCGGTGAACTGGCCATCGTCGGCATCGCCCCCGCGATCGCCAACGCGGTGTTTCATGCGACGGGCAAGCGGGTTCGGGATTTGCCGATCACGCTGGAGAAGCTGATCTGAGGTGAGAGCGTGATCTCCCTCCTTGAGGGGGAGATGGCCGGCAGGCCAGAGAGGGTCGGTTCGACTGGGCTCGGCCCATGCAGCAGATCAGGTTGGCGCTTCACGCGAGACGACCCCCTCTGTCGCCTTCGGCGACATCTCCCCCTCGAGGGACCCTCGAGGGGGGAGATTATCCGCTTCCTCACCACTCCAACCCGAACACCAGCTTGCCGAAGTGCAAGCCGCCGGCGGCCATGTGGGCGTAGGCTTCGGCCGCTTCATTCTGCGAAAACACCTTGTCGACGACCGGGTCGATCCTGGCCGCACCGATGGCGCGGATGGCGTCGCGGAGGTCGGACACCGATCCGGTGTTGTTGCCGACCACTTTCAACGCCTTGATGATGATCGGCAGCAGATTGATCGTGGCCTCGGCGCCGGTGACGAAGCCGATGGTGAACAGCGTGCCGCCGGGCGCGGTGGCGTTGATGGCGCGGGCAAAGGTGGCCGTGCCGCCGGTCTCGACGACGAGGTCGGCGCCGAGGCCGTCCGTCAGTTCCAGCACCTTGCCGTCCCAGTCGGGCGTCGCTCGATAGTTGATGAGATGATCGGCACCCAGTGCCTTCGCCCGCTCCAGCTTCTCGTCCGACGAGGAGGTGATGATGACGGTGGCGCCGGCAGCTTTTGCAAGCTGCAGGGTGAAGATCGAGACGCCGCCGGTGCCAAGCAGCACGACGACCGAGCCCGGTCCGACATCGGCGGCGCGGATGGCGTTCCAGGCGGTGGTGCCGGCGATCGGCAGCGTCGACGCCGCCGCGAAGGAGAGCTGCGCCGGCCCCGGCCCGGCCGAATTGACCGGCCGCGGGACATATTCGGCCAGCGACCCCGGCAGCGCGATGCCACGCCTCTGCCTCCTCTCGTAAGGCCG
>NZ_JAMYMV010000070.1:0-30809 GCF_040318715.1 Mesorhizobium sp. M1050
CCTGTTTCCAAAAATTGAAATTTATGCGGTTTCTGTTATGGACCCCCGCGAGCGCCCCCGGCCGCCCGACCCCCCGGGGCGGGGCGGGGGCCTTCGGTCCTCTCGGCAGCAAGTTGCCGGAGGGGCCGCGCAAACCCGTCAGCCTAAGACCGACCCGCCAGAGGGCCTTGAGCCGAACAATGCGCAGGCTGGAAACAATCCAGACCGAGGCGAAAAACAGTGCGGCATGCAATGTCGAAATCTCGCCTGAATTCATCGCACCGAGTCTAGCCAGCGGGGTGCCGGCACCCGTGCCGATGCCGCCGATGACCATTGCCGCGATGCCGATCCTGAGAAGCCAGGGCAGAGCGTTCGATTTCGTTCCCATGTTTCGTTACCGGCTGCTTTCGTTGCGTCAACTTTGCTTGCGGCCCGTATCCGGATCATGCCGCTCGAAGCCGCGCTTTGTTGCAATCTGGTTTCGAAATCGACGGCTATTCTTTCGTATGCCGCCAATCCGCACTTTCGTTTAGAGGCAGATCCCATGTTCGTGGCCCTGGCCCCGCTAGCGCCTGGCCGATCTGGCTCTCTTTTCGGCTGTACGAAGCGCGGCGTTTGTTAACCAGTGGAAACAGATTCGAAACACAAACGAGGATTTTGCGAAATCTGCTGGAAACATGACGTAGGGATAAGCAGCCATTGAATTGGAGCCGGCCTGACCGGCATAGAGAGGGATTTCATCATGCATACCGCCATTGCCGCCAAGCTCATCAACATCACCGCTGCCGTGCTGACCGGTGCCGCACTTCTGTTCGGCGCCGGGCCAGGCGTGGCCCACGCCGCCAACAAGATCGTGGCGCGCGTTTCGCTTTCGCAGCAGATCATGGAGGTCTCGGTCGATGGCCGGCCGACCTTCGCCTGGAAGGTTTCCACCGGCGACCGCGCCCATGTGACGCCGACCGGCTCGTTCAAGCCGACGCGCATGCATCAGATGTGGTACTCGAAGAAATACGACAACGCACCGATGCCGCACTCGGTCTTCTTCAGCGGCGGCTACGCAGTGCATGCGACCTATGCGATCAAGCGTCTCGGCCAGCCGGCCTCACATGGCTGCGTGCGACTGCATCCCGACAACGCCGCCGATTTCTACCAGCTCGTCGAAACCTTCGGGGCGACCAACACCAGCATCGTCATCGTCAAGTAGCCTGATGGTCGTTGCCTTCGGCTCTATTGTGCCGAAGCCGTGGAGCGATCATCGGAAAAAAGAGGCCGGGGACAATCCCGGCCTCTTTTTTGTTTCCAGCTACTTCTTGTGCAATTAGAGCAGTTCTCCGTTCACGGAACGGCGAACGGCTCTAATTCGCTTTTTGACGCATTTCCGGACCGAAAACCGTCTCACACTTTTCCTGGAATTGCTCTTAGCTCGGCAGTGCCGGCATCAGCTTGGGATCCGGTTTCTCGGCCAGGTGAGGGAGGTCCTTGCTGGCGATGAAGGTGTAGAACATGGGCACGACGAACAGCGTGAACATGGTTCCGACCAGGATGCCGGTGAAGATCACCAGGCCCATCGAGTAGCGGGCCGCGGCACCGGCGCCGCTGGACGTGATCAGCGGCACAACGCCAAGCGCCATCGCCGCTGTCGTCATCAGGATCGGCCGCAGGCGCACCTTGGCCGAGGCGATGATGGCGTCATGCCGCCGCATGCCATGGATTTCGCGCTGCTGGTTGGCGAACTCGACAAGCAGGATGCCGTGCTTTGTGATCAGGCCGATCAGCGTGATCAGGCCGACCTGGGTATAGATGTTGAGCGTGCCGAGACCCAGATTGAGCGGCACGATCGCGCCGAAGATCGACAGCGGCACCGCCATCATGATGATCAGCGGGTCGCGGAAGCTTTCAAACTGCGCCGCCAGAACCAAATAGATGACGAGAACTGCCGCCGCGAAAGCGATCAGGATGGTGTTGCCCTGTTCCTTTTCCTGCCGGGACTGGCCGGAATAATCGAGGAAGAAGGCATCGGGCAGGCTTTCCCTGGCGATGTCCTCCAGCGCCTTCAGCCCGTCGCCAGTGGTGACGCCGGGCAGTGGAAGCGCTGAAATCGTCGATGAATTCAGCTGGTTGAACTGCTCGACGGCCGCCGGCGCCGCATTGGTCGAAATCTTGACCACCGCCGACAGCGGGACCATCTCGCCCGTTACGCTGCGCACGAAGTATTCGCCGAGCTTGTCGGGGTTGTCGCGAAATTCCTGCGGCACCTGCGGGATGATGTCGTAGCTGTTGGAGTCGCGGTCGAACTGCGCCACTTCGGCGCCGCCGACCAGCAGTGTCAGCGTGCGACCGATATCGGCGATCGGCAGGTTCAGAGCCGCGGCGCGGTCACGGTCGATGGTCACCGTCACCTCCGGTGCGTCATAGGCCATGGAATTCTGCACGACGATGAAGCGGCCGGAGGCTTGCGCCTTTTTCTTGATCTGCTCGGCCACCTCGTACACTTCCGGGGAACCGCCGGTCGATCGTACCACCATGGAAATCGGCAGGCCGCCGCCGGAGCCCGGCAGCGTCGGCGGCGCGAAGACGAAGGCCTCGACGCCGGCTACTTTGGCGATACGGGCCGTAATGTCGGCCTGCAGTTCCTTGGAATTGCGCTTGCGTTCCGCCCAATCCTTGAAGGCATAGCCGACAAAGGCGCTGTTTGTCGTGCCGCCGAAGGCGACGGCCGAGAACTGCGCCCGTGTCTCGGGAATATCCTTCACCAGACCGAGGATCTGATTGACGTATGTCTCGGTGTAATCGGACGTCGCATAACGTGGCCCTGTCACGATCGAGAGCAGAAAGCCCTGATCTTCTTCCGGCGCCAGCTCGGTCGAGGTCTTGGTGAACATGAAACCGGTCACGCCGACAAGCGCAAGCACGATGATCAGCGTCAAGGGGCGATAGTTGAGTGAACCGGTGACGGCCCGTTCATAGACATGCTCGACGCGTGCGAAGGCGCCGTCGACAATGCGCTGGAAACGGCCCGGCGTGCCGGATTTCAGGAGGCGTGCCGACATCATCGGGGTGATGGTGATGGCGATGACGCCCGACAGCACCACCGAGCCGGCGAGCGTGACCGCGAATTCACGGAACAGAGCGCCGGTCAGGCCGCCGGTGAAGGCCAGCGGCGCGAACACGGCTGCCAGCGTCATGGTCATGGCAACGATGGCTGATGCTATTTCGCGCATACCGCTGAACGCAGCCTGCATCGGTGGCATGTTGTCTTCTTCCATGTGACGATGGATGTTCTCCACCACCACGATGGCGTCGTCGACGACAAGGCCGATCGCCAGCACCATGGCCAGCAGCGACAGAAGATTGATCGAATAGCCGACGGCAAACAGAAGGAAACAGACGCCGATCAACGACAGCGGGATGGTGACGATCGGCATCATCACCGAACGGAAGGAGCCAAGGAACAAAAGGATGACGACGACGACGATGGCAACCGCCTCGGCGATGGTCTTGAACACCTCTTCGATCGAGGCGCTGATCTGTTCGGTCGCGTCGTAGACGACCTCGATCGTCATGCCCTTCGGCAGAGTCTCCTGAATCTCCGGCACCAGCTTGGTGAGCGCCGCCGCCGTGGTCAGCGGATTGGCTGCCGGCGTCGGAAAGATGGCGAGGAAGGTGCCGGGCTTGCCGTTAAAACTGACCCTGGTGTCGGTGTTCTCGGCGCCGAGCTCGACGCGCGCGACGTCGCGCAACCGCACCACATTGCCGGCGGTCGAACGCAGCGGCAGCTCGGCGAACGCCTCCGGCGTCTGCAATGTCGAGCGTACGGTGATCGATGAGACGACGTATTCGTTCTCGGTATTGCCGGGGGCCGACAGGAAGTTGGAATTGTTGATCGCCGTCAGCAGTTCGGAAGCCGTCACGCCGCGCGCGGCGAGCTTGATCGGATCGATCCAGACGCGCATCGAGTATTCCTGGGCGCCGAAGATCTGCACGTCGGCGACGCCTTCGACCGTCGACATGCGTGGCCTGATGACGCGCTCGATGTACTCCGTCAGCTGCTCTTTCGTCATGTTCGGATTCTGCATCGAGATGTACATCATCGCGAACTGCTGGCCGGTGCCCTTGACGATGACAGGGTCCTTGGAGGCGTCCGGCAAGGTACCGCGCACGCCCTGGACCTTGGACAGCACCTCGGTCAGCGCAACGTCAGGGTTGGAGCCGAGCTTCATCTGCACCGTCACGGTGCTGGAGGACGGGCGGCTGGACGAGGTGACGTAGTCGATGTTCTCGGTCGAGGCGACGGCGCGGGCGATCGGGGCGGAAATGAAGCCCTGGATCAGATCGGCGCTGGCGCCTGGATAGGCGGTGGTAATCGTGATCGCGGTCTCGTCGACCTTCGGATACTGCCGGATCGAGAGATTGAAGATGCCCTGGAAACCCAAGAGCAGGATCATGCAGGCAAGAACCGTCGAAAGCACAGGACGGCGAATGAAGAGATCGGAAACGCTCATTGCTGGTCGGCCTGCTTGTTCGCCGATTTGGTCGGGTCGACAGTGTTGTCCACAACGACGGACATGCCGTTGAAGAGGCGGTTCTGACCGGCGGTGACGACCTCGTCGCCAGCCTTCAGCCCCTGGACGATCTCGACCATGCCGGCATTGCTGCGACCCGGCTTGACGAACACCTGCGACAATACCAGCGCAGGCTTTTCGCCTTCGGTAGCTGGCTTGGCCGAATCGGCAGCCTTGTCCGCCGGCTTCGTGGCGTCGGCTGGCTTGGTGTCTGCAGGTTTGGCCTCCGTCGATTTATCCGCTGCAGGCGCTGCGGACTTTTCCTCCGGCTTGGCTGCCGCTGCCGGGGCCGCCTCGGCTGGTTTCGCCGGCTGCACCACGAAGATGTAGTCGCCATAGAGGCTTGTGGTCAGCGCGGTCTGCGGCAGCGTCAGCACGTTCTGTTCTTCGGGCAGCTCGACACGCACCTGCACAAACTGGCCAGGGGTCAGCTTGCCGTCGGGATTGGCGACTTCCGCCCTGATATTCACCAGCCGGCTGGACGAGTCGATCTTCGGGTCGATGCCGCGAATGGCACCGGCAAACGGCCTGTCCTCACCGCCGAAGCCCAACCGAACCGTCTGGCCGATCTTGAGCAACGGGAGTTGCTGTTCGGGAACCGAGAAATCGACCCGCATCGTGTCGAGATCCTGCAGCGTCACCACGGCGGTGCCGGGCGCCAGATACTGGCCAATATCGATCTTGGGAATGCCCACCGTGCCGCCGAAAGGCGCCGTCAGCTGCTTCTGATCGAGCACGGCCTGCAGCTTTGTAACCTGGGACGCAGAGGCCGAGGCCGCCGCACGCGCCGTGTCCAGCGTCGAATCGGAGCCGACGCCACGCTTGGTCAGTTCGATGGCGCGGGCCAGCGATGTCTGATCGAGCGCGGCCTGTGCCTTCTGTGCGTCGAGATCGGCGCGCTCGACGGCGTCGTCGAGCTGCAGCAGAACGGCATTGTCGGCCACTTTCTGGTTGGCGTGGAAAAGGATGCTTTTGACGATGCCGGTGGTCTCAACCGTCAGGTCGACGCCGCGCACCGCCTTGACCGTACCGATCGCCTCGATGCCCGGCGTCCAGGTCGACGGCTTGGCGATGGTCGTCGAAACGGTTGCCGCCGGCGGCTTCATCGAAGCGAAATACTGCTTGATGCCGTTGTCGCGCAGGAAGTTGAAGCCGACGATGCCGCCGACCACGACGAAGAGCACGACCAGGACCAGGATGATGATAAAGATACGGAGTATACGCATGCGCTTGAGCAAGGAGGTCCCCTTAGTCGAAATCCGGCGCGAAGCGCGGACATCGGGACACATATCGACTGCGGGTCCCGATTTCAAATAACGGCGGTCTTACTGTACCGTCTGGACGGTCTTGTCAATTGGGCCTAAGCTTGCGATGGGAGGCGCCATGAGAGCCCGAAGAAAGAACTCGCGCGAGAAAATTCTCGCTGCGGCGGCCGATGTCGCACGGGAGTCCGGGCCAGGCAGTCTGTCGCTGGAAGCGGTCGCCAGTCGCGCCGGCGTATCGAAGGGCGGGCTGCTCTACAATTTTCCGACCAAGGCCAAATTGATGCAGGGGCTGGTCGAAGGTTATCTGCGCGAGTTCGAGCAGGCGCTGGAAACCGCCAGCACGAATGACAAGGACGAAAATCCGCTGGCCGTCTACATCAGGCTGTCGGCCAATGATTACGAGGAAAAACAGCCGTCCGCGTCCTGGATCTTCTCGGCTATCGCCGAGGATCCCGATTTCATGACGCCGATAAAGACATTCAAGCGGCAGCTTTTCGAACGGCTGAAGGGCGAGACGCCCGACCTCAAATCGCTGCTGGTCTGCTATCTCGCCATTGAGGGATTGCGCAGCATGAACCTCTTCGATTCGGATGTCCTGTCAAAAGGCGAGCGAGACTTGCTGGTATCGTCCTTGCTGGAGATTGCCGGATAGGCGCGCCGAACGGGTTCAATTCGCAGCACGCTCGATGTCTCGGCGCAGGACGATCGCGGTGTCAGGTGCTCGACACCGCCATCGCCGGCGATCAGATTGCGCAACGTGTCCAGCCTGTGGATGGACAGCACCTCGCTTGCGGTAACCGCTGAACCGGCCATTCCCTGCCTCTTTTCGGTCCCGCGGGGGCTGCCGGGAAGTCACCTAAAAGCCGGCAATTTTTGGACATTAGTCTTGACACAAATACATATGTTCAATACCCGTCAGGCAATTGAACGAGCCTGCATTATGGGAGGAAAGCGGTATGGCTTCCAATGTTTCGCTGACGGGTCTTGCCCGCGATCTCGAGGAACGCGCCAAGACCGGCAAGCCTATCCGGATCGGCTTGATCGGCTCCGGCGAGATGGGAACCGACATCGTCACCCGCGTCGCCCATATGTCGGGCATCGAGATCGGCGCCATTTCCGAACTGAACCTGCCCGCCGCCACCAAGGCGGTGGATATCGCCTTCCAGGAACCCGGGCACGCGCGCGAAGTGTCGAACGCTTCGGCGATGACGGCGGCGATGGAGGCCGGCAAGGTGGCGGTCACCAGCGATGCCAGCCTTGTCATCAACAATGATCTCATCGACGTCGTCATAGACGCCACGGGGGTTCCCGCCGTCGGCGCCGAGATCGGACTGCGCGCCATGGAGCATGGCAAGCACCTGGTGATGATGAATGTCGAGGCCGACGTCACCATCGGCGCCTATCTGAAGAGCGAGGCCGACCGGCTTGGCGTCACCTATTCGCTGGGGGCCGGCGACGAGCCGTCCTCCTGTATGGAGCTGATCGAGTTCGTCTCGGCCATGGGGCACCCGATCGTTGCCGCCGGCAAGGGCAAGAACAACCCGCTCAACATCGATGCCATCCCCCCCGACTATGAGGAGGAGGCCAGGCGCCGGCACATGAATGTGCGCATGCTGGTCGAATTCGTCGACGGCTCGAAGACCATGGTCGAGATGGCGGCGATCGCCAATGCCACGGGGCTGGTGCCCGACAAGCCAGGCATGCATGGCCCGACTGCCACGCTTGGCGAATTGTCCAAGGTCCTGGTGCCCCAGAAGGATGGCGGCGTGCTGTCGAAGGTCGGTGTCGTGGACTATTCGATCGGCAAAGGCGTTGCGCCCGGCGTCTTCGTCGTCGCCGACATGTCGCATCCGCGAATCTCCGAGCGCATGGAAGATCTGAAGATGGGCAAAGGCCCGTACTTCACGTTCCACCGTCCCTATCATCTGACCTCACTCGAGGTGCCGCTGACCTGCGCCCGCGTCGTGCTCTACGGCAAGGCCGACATGGTGCCGCTGGCGAAGCCCGTGGCCGAGGTCTGCGCGGTGGCCAAGAAAGATATGAAGCCCGGGGAGAAACTCGATGCGATCGGCGAATATTGCTATCGCGCCTGGATCATGACGACGCCGGATGCGCGCGCTGCCAAGGCCATTCCCTGCGGCCTGCTGCAGGGCGGCTCGGTCACCGCGTCGATCAAGAAGGGCGAGCTCATCACCTATGCCAATGCCGCTCCCGCAGCGGGCTCCAAGATCGCCGAACTGCGCGCCCGCCAGGACAAGCTCGTCTACGGGTCCGTGGAGGCGTGATCATGGCCGGAGCCAGCAAAGCCGTCGCCGACAGTCGCGCCAACCTGCCTTTCGTCTATCGCCAGTACAGCGCCGAGCAACTCAGGCAGGTGCTCCACAAGATGTACCTCATCCGCCGCTTCGAAGAGGGGGCGGAGGAGTGCTACACGCGCGGCCTCATCCACGGCACCATGCATCTGTCGATCGGCCAGGAAGCCAGCGCCATGGGCATCTGCATGCCGCTCGCCGAGGATGATCAGATCACCTCGACACATCGCGGCCACGGCCATTGCATCGCCAAAGGCGCCGAGGTCAAGCGCATGTTCGCCGAGTTCTTCGGCAAGACATCAGGCTACTGCAAGGGACGCGGTGGCTCGATGCACATTGCCGACGTCGCCAAGGGTAATCTCGGCGCCAACGGCATCGTCGGCGGCGGCATTCCGATCGCCGTCGGCGCCGGGCTTTCCTCCAAGATGATGAAGACCGGCAAGGTCGTGGTCTCCTTCTTCGGCGACGGTGCCAACAATGAAGGCGCCTTCCACGAGGCGCTCAACATGGCTGCGATCTGGAAGCTGCCGGTGATCTTCGTCTGCGAGAACAATGGCTACGGCATGTCGACATCGACGGCCCGCTCGACCGCGGTCAAGAACATCGCCGAGCGCGCCGCCGCCTATTCGATGCCGGGCGTCATCGTCGATGGCAACATTTTCTCCGAGGTCGCCGAGGCGTCTCATCAGGCCGTCGCCCGAGCCCGCGCGGGCGAGGGGCCGACGCTGATCGAATCCAAGACCTATCGCCATCGCGGCCATTCCAAGAGCGACCGCAACCGCTATCGCACCAAGGAGGAGATCGAGGACTGGATGTCGAACCGAGATCCGATCACGCTGTTCGAGAGCGAGCTCAGGGAATTCGGCTTCATCGACGACAAGGGTATCGAGGCAATCCGTGGCGCGGTGGCGCAGGAGATCGCCGACGGCATCGAGTTCGCCAAGGCGAGCCCGTCGCCTGACGTTCGCGATACCGGGAATTATGTCTACACGGAGCAGGCGTGATGGACGCGATGGTGCGTGAACTGAGCTACGCCCAGGCGATCCAGGAGGCCATGGCGATCGCCATGGACATGGACGAACGCGTCTTCCTGATGGGCGAGGATATTGGCGTCTATGGCGGCGCTTTCCAGGTCACGGGCGATCTGGTCGAGCGTTTCGGCACCGAGAGGGTGATCGACACGCCGATCTCGGAACTGGGAGGTGCGGGCGTTGCCGTCGGTGCCGCCCTCACCGGCATGCGGCCGATCTTCGAATTCCAGTTTTCCGATTTCGCCACGCTGGCTATGGAGCAGATCGTCAACCAGGCCGCCAAGATGCGCTTCATGCTGGGCGGCGAGGTTTCGGTGCCGGTGGTGATGCGCTTTCCCGCTGGCTCCGGCACCGGCGCGGCGGCCCAGCACAGCCAGAGCCTCGAAGCCTGGCTCGGCCATGTGCCGGGTCTGAAAGTCATCCAGCCGGCGACGCCCTACGACGCTAAAGGCATGCTGCTGGCGGCTGTCGCCGATCCCGATCCGGTGATGATCTTCGAGCACAAGCTGCTCTACAAGGTGAAGGGCCCGGTGCCTGAAGGATATTACAACGTGCCGATCGGCAAGGCCGATATCCGCCGCGAGGGCCGGGATCTCACCATCGTCGCCACCTCTATCATGGTGCAGAAGGCGCTCGACGCCGCTGCAGCGCTGGAGAGCGAAGGCGTCGACGTCGAGGTTGTCGACCTGCGAACCATCCGGCCGATGGACAAGCAGACCGTCATCGACAGCGTCAAGAAGACGTCGCGGCTGATGTGCGTCTACGAAGCGGTCAAGACGCTGGGCATCGGCGCCGAGGTCAGCGCCATGATCGCCGAAAGCGAGGCGTTCGACTACCTCGACGCGCCGATCGTGCGGCTGGGCGGCGCCGAGACGCCGATCCCCTACAATCCGGAGTTGGAAAAGGCCACAGTGCCGCAGGTTCCCGACATCATCACCGCCGCGCGCGACCTCGTGAAGGGGGTTCGCTAGTCGATGCCGACCGAAGTCATTCTTCCCAAGGTCGACATGGACATGGCGACCGGACAGATCTCGCGCTGGTTCGCCGAGGAAGGCGCGCGCGTCAAAAAGGGCGATGTGCTGTTCGAGATCGAAACCGACAAGGCGGCGATGGAGATCGACGCGCCGGCGAGCGGCGTCCTGCGCGATGTCACCGGCAAGGAGGGTGTCGATATTGCGGTCGGTGCGGCTGTTGCCTGGATCTATGCCGAGGATGAAGCCTATGCGCCAATCTCCCCCCTTGAGCGGGAGATGTCGACGAGGTCGACAGAGGGGGTTGCCCCAGGAGGCACTGCCCTTGAGCCGCGTCCGGTCGAACCGACCCCACCCGACCGGCCTTTGGCCGGCCACCCTCCCCTCAAGGGGGAGGGGGGGACCCGCGCGACACCTTTGGCACGGCGCTTGGCTCGAGAAGGAGGCATTGCGCTCTCCAATATATCAGGCACTGGCCCATACGGCCGCGTCGTCAAGGCCGATATCGATGTGGCACTTTCCTCCCCCCTCGAGGGGGAGGCGTCCGCGAAGCGGACGGAGGGGGTCCTCTCAGAAGGCACCTCCTTTGCGCCGAGCCAAGTCGAGCCGACCCCACCCGACCGGCCTTTGGCCGGCCACCCTCCCCTCAAGGGGGAGGGGGACGTTCTGCGCCTGTTCGAGCAAGGCTCCTATGATCTCGTCCCGCATGACAACATGCGCAAGACCATCGCCCGGCGCCTGGTCGAGGCCAAGACCACCATCCCGCATTTCTACCTGACGCTCGACTGCGAACTCGATGCGCTGCTGGCGCTGCGTACGCAGATCAATGCGGCAGCCCCGGTGAAGAAGACCGACAAGGGTGATGCTCCCGCCTACAAGCTGTCGGTCAACGACATGGTCATCAAGGCGATGGCGATGGCGCTGAAGGCGGTGCCGGATGCCAATGCCTCGTGGACGGAAAGCGCCATGGTCAAGCACAAGCATGCCGATGTCGGCGTTGCCGTGTCGATCCCCGGTGGGCTGATCACGCCGATCATTCGGCATGCGGACGAGAAGACCCTGTCCACCATTTCCAACGAGATGAAGGATCTGGCCAGCCGCGCCCGCAGCCGCAAGCTGAAGCCGGAAGAGTATCAGGGCGGCACCACGGCGGTGTCCAATCTCGGCATGTTCGGCATCAAGGATTTTGCCGCCGTTATCAACCCGCCGCATGCGACGATCCTGGCGGTCGGCGCCGGCGAGGAGCGGGCAGTGGTCAAGAACGGCGAGATCAAGATAGCCACCGTGATGTCGGTGACGCTATCGACCGACCATCGTGCCGTCGACGGTGCGCTGGGTGCCGAATTGCTGGTCGCGTTCAAGCGATTGATCGAGAACCCGATGGGCATGCTGGTTTAATGCATGGCGGGGTGGTGTCGGCCTGCGAAGCCGGCTCACAAACAGAACGCCTTGTTGTTTCTCGCGTGAAGAACCCTGACTTCACCGATGCCGATGAGCCGTGGCTGGGCACGCTGATCGCCTCACCGCGGCAGTCGCGTGCCGACTGGGCGACGGAGGGCCATCGGTTGAGCATCAACCTGCCGACCGCGCTGCCGGCGGAACAGCCGCCAGCCGCGCATCGGCCGCGACGATGCCAGCCAGCCGGGCGACGAAAACGCGGCGATCGATGCCGGCTTCGTCAGCATCAATCGGCTGAATTGGTTTGGCGAAACGCGCCTGGACGAACGGCTTCTGGACGGGATACCGAGCCGGCGGAAGAGCCAGCCTAGTCGGAATCGCGCCAACGCCGGGGTGGCTCGACCTCCTGTGCGTTGTCATCCAGATCACCAACCTGTCAGCGGTTAAGTTGCGCCAATCCAGTGCCCATGCTTGAACCCGCCGCGATTTCATTCCACATCGATGAGGATGAAGGGCAAGACAGGAGAACGGCGGCATCTGCTGTGGGGGTTGCCCGCATCGATGATCCTGCATGCACTCATCGCAGCGCTCCTGGTCTACAACGTGCCCAAGGCTCCAAAACAGCCGCAGCAGGAGCAAGCGGTCAATGTCGCGCTCGTGCCCCCTCCTGATCAGCCAAAGCCGAAACCGCAGCCAAAGCAGCCCAAAGCCGAAAAGCTGCCGGAGCCGAAGGCTGAAAAACCGCTCGAACAGAAGATTGAAAAGTCAACTCCGGCGGAAAAACAGCCGCCGAAGCCCTCGCCGATCGAGGTTCTGAAGCCTGTTTTTCAGTTCGGGGACAGGGATAGCGGCCCCAGGAAATCTCTGGATGGGGCCAGCGCTCAAGACGGCTCGCCCTCGCCGGCCAAGGATGAACAGCCGAAGCCGGCCGCCGTGCCGAAGCAGACAGACGACAAAGCTACCGCCTCGGCAGACCCAGCGGAGCCGGCAGCGAAAGAGATCGAGCCCACCCAGGAGAAGCAGGCAGCTTCGGCTAAAGACGTAGATAAGCAGCAGGCGGACAAACAGGAACCGGAAGCGGACGACAACGGCAAGCAAGCACCCGCGTCACCGACACCGTTGGCTGCTGCCGGCGATGACGGTGAGATCGAGCTTCCGACATCAGTCGAAGCGCCGAATCCCAGACCCACAAATGCGCCGAAGCCCGAGCTGCCAAAGGTCTCGAGGTCCGCAAGCGAGAGCGCCAGCAGGCCAAGTTCCGAAGACGTCGCCGCTGCATCGCGGCGCTATTCAGGGCTTCCGGGTGTTCGCAAACTCTATTCGCAAGGCGCGACCGGCGATGCGTCGGCCACAAGCTCGATGGCCGGAGTGCCTCGCGGCAAGCGGGCTGCCAAACTTTGCGCCAGTGCGTTGCAGCAGCAATTGCTGGATGCTTCATATTTTCCCGAGTTGATCCCAAGTGTTCCGTTGAAGGCCGGCAATATCCTTGATGCCCCGGATGTCGCCTTCCGCACGACAACCACCTGGTATCATCTTGGCTTCCGATGCGAGGTCGACACCAATGCGACGAGGGTCTTGTCTTTCAATTTCCGTGTCGGGCCAGTGATCCCAGCCGACCAATGGGTCCGCCTTGGACTGCCTGTTCGCTAAGAGCTAGGCCGGCACACCAAACCCAGCCAATTGCCGGCTAACTTCATGCCAATCGGCGCATACGAGATCGGCACCGGCAGCCGTCAGCCGCGCGCTGTGCTCGGTATAAGTGTGGCCGCCGCCGGTATAGCCGATCGCTGTCATGCCGGCGGCGACCGCGCCCTGGATGCCGAAGGGCGAATCCTCGATGACGATGCAGTCGGCGGGATTGGCGCCCATCTTATTGGCGGCGAACAGAAAAATGTCCGGCGCGGGCTTGCCGTTCCTGACCATGGAAGAGCTGTAGATCGCATCGCCGAAAAACCGTGCCAGTCCGGTCACGGCCAAGCTGTGATTTATGCGCTCGACGGAGGAGGATGAGGCAACGCAGCGATCACCCCCAAGCGACTCCAGAAAGGCGGCTATTCCCGCTGTCGGGTTCAATTCCTCGGAGAACAGGACCTTGGTCTCAGCCCAGATGTCGCCGTCCGCCGCCGCCGGAAACTGATGGCCGGTCAAATCCCTGATCTTGGCGATGATGTCGGACTGCTTCATGCCGATGCACTGGGCGATGATGCCGGTGTTGACGCCGGGCATGCCGTGCTTTTCATAGACACGCTCATAGGCCCGGGCGGCCAGAGGCTCGCTGTCGACGAGAACGCCGTCGCAATCGAAAATGATAGGCCTTGGTCGCGCCACGCGCTTCTCCATCGAGTCAATTCCGCACATCGCTATCGGCAAAAAATCAAATGTTCAATAGCGCGGGTGTTTTGGGCCACAAGCCGGCGGCTCAAAGCTGGCGCAGCGCATCGCTCGCACGGGAAGTCCCGAGCGCCCGTTGCATCGCTTGCCGGGACTGTGCGCGATCCGGCGTTATCCAGTTCGGCTCGGCACCGAGGAAGCGGTCGAGGAAGGCCACGGCGTAGGCCGGCATCTCGGTCACGTTCTCGCGATAGGACCACCAGGTGCGCAGATCGTCGGCGCATTTATCGATGCTGGGCGCCGTGCCGAATTCCTGCTCGTGGATCGCCGAAATCGCCGAGACACAGTAATTGGTATAGAGGAATCCCTCCGGCCAGAAGCGGACGATTTCCAGCGTGCCGGCATTCGTTTCCGTCTCGATCAGTTGGGTAAGGCCGGAGATTTCCCTGGCCGGCGCCTGTTTGATCAGTTCGCGCAGCACGAGGCCGGCGGCAAAGACGATGAAGTCGGCGCGGTCGATCGCGGCGAAGCGCTTCTGCGCCTCCATGATCTCGACCCAGTCGAGAAAAGCCCTGGTGAGCTTGGCCTCATCGATCTCGAAGCGCACGCCGAACGTGTCCGAGACCACCTTGGCGCTACCGCGGAACGTGGCGCGGAACCAGCGCAGCTGCCGCAATCGATGGCGAAGGTCGGGCATCAAGGCCAGTTCGTCCCTAAAGGGCAGATCCATAATCCTCGTATCCTGTTTCCCGGCCAGGGTAGCACAATGGCGTCGTCGCCGAAATCTGTCAGCGCCCCTGTGGATGACGGCAGATAAGGTCAATATCATACATATTGACATTCTCGGAAACAAATGTTCTCACTTTGCTGTTGTCACGTACCGGTCCAATGTGCGGTCAACTGAGGCTTCGGGAGGAGAACCGAATGGCGATTTGGCAGTGGGGACTGCTTCTGCTGGTTATTGTGTGGGCGCTGCAATCGCTCGGCGTCTGGCTGCAGATGCGACACTATTCGGATGTTTTCAGGGGCGTCACCGATCAGTACAAGGATGGCTTCGTCGGAGCCGGCAATTTTCGCGGTCGATTGGCCAAGGGCACCATCGCGCTTGTCGTGGTGACACCCGATCTGGTCGTACGCCGCCTGATGGTGATGAGCGGCCGTTCCGTGTTCACCAAATTCAAAAGACATGAAGAGTTCGAGGGAGTTCCCCTCGATCGACTCCGGTCCAACCCTGCAATCATGGGGGAGGGGGAATCCGGTGTGGCCGAGGCCGTGAAACGGGCGATCGAACAGATCGACAAAACACGGTCGGAGCCGGGGAAGAAGCCGGGTCTGTCCGGCTTGAACATAGCAAGGGCCTAGAGGACGGATGATTTTCAGGTCGGAATCGACCTGAATCTGAATCCACCTCTAAATCAAAGGGACAGAGGACGCCGCGCACCGACTGGAATGAACCGGCGGGTGGCATAAGGAGGAGAAATGTCTGTATTTTCGTTGTTGGCGCAGCATGCCGACATGGCGGTGCACAATCTGCATGTCGCAGGTGCCATGGTCTCGGATGCTGCATTGCATGGCAAGCTCGCCGCCGAGCATGCTTCCGATCACCTCGTTGTCCTTGCGCAAGCGGACAGTGGACCGATCACCGTCGACCAGTTCAAGGAAAAACTGAAGGACGTCCAGCAGGAAGAGCAACTCGGCTGGCTCACCGCGATCGGCAAGTATTTCATCGGTATCTTCCAAAAGGGCGGCGAGGTGTTCGCCGGCTTCGTCACCGGCATCATTCCGACGCTGGTGGTGCTGATGACGGCCTTCTACGCCGTCACCGAACTGGTCGGCGAAGAGCGCGTGCACGGTCTGGCGCGGGGCGCCGGTCGTGTCGCATTGACGCGCTACACGCTGTTGCCGCTGCTGGCGGTATTCTTCCTTACCAATCCGATGGCCTACACGTTCGGATCGTTCCTGGAAGAAAAGCACAAGCCGGCCTTCTATGACGCGGCCGTTTCCTATGTTCACCCGCCGCTCGGCCTGTTCCCGCATATCAATCCCGGCGAATATTTCGTCTGGGGCGGCATTCTCGTCGCTCTGCTGGAGCTGGAAAAGAAGGGCGCCGTCGTCGCCGGTTACCACGTCAAGGTGGCGATCTGGTACGCCATCGTCGGTCTCGTCGTCATCCTGCTGAAGGGCATGCTGACCGAACGCATCACTTCCATCATGGCGCGCCGCCAGGGCGTCGAGCTGTAAGGGCGGGGAGGACATCATGGACAAGATATACAAAGCCGTACAGATTTCTCAAGGCAAGACCGGCTGGGGCGGCCCACTGGTCATCGAGCCGACCGCACAACGAAGCAAGGTTGTTTCGGTGACTGGCGGCGGCATTCACCCGGTGGCGCAGCTCATCGCCGACATGACCGGTGCCGAAGCCGTCGACGGCTTCAGGGCGCCGCCGATCGAAAGCGAGATGGCGGTTGTCGTCGTCGACTGCGGCGGCACCGCACGATGCGGCGTCTATCCGCGCAAGCGCATCCCGACCGTCAACCTGACGCCGGTCGGTCAATCCGGGCCGCTGGCCCAGTTCATCACCGAAGACATCTACGTTTCGGGCGTAAAGCCGGCCAACATCAAAATGGCGGACGGATCCGAAACGGTCACCACTGCAGGGGGAGCAGCAGCGATGGGTTCGAGCAATAGCAATGCCACTGCGATACCACAGCCGCTGCCAAGCGAGGGTGGGCTGATCGGTCTCATCAGCTCGATAGGCCGCGTCATGGGGCGTATCGTCGGTATCTTCTTCAATGCCGGGCGCCGCACCATCGATCAGGTCATCCGCAACGTCCTGCCGTTCATGGCCTTCGTGACCATGCTCATCGGTCTGATCCTGTACACCGGCATCGGCGATGTGCTGGCACAGCCGATGGGGCCGCTGGCCAACAACATCGTGGGCCTGCTGATCATCTCGGCGATCTGCGGCTTGCCGTTCCTGTCGCCCATCCTCGGGCCAGGCGCTGTCATCGCGCAGGTCATCGGCGTCGCCATCATCGGCCCGCAGATCGCCAACGGCACGATTTCGCCGGCGATGGCGCTGCCGGCGCTGTTTGCCTACAATACCCAGGTCGGCTGCGACTTCGTCCCCGTCGGCCTGGCGCTCGGTGAAGCCAAACCGAAGACGATCGAGATCGGTGTTCCGGCGGTGCTGATCAGCCGCCAGATCATGGGCCCGGTATCGGTGCTGATCGCCTGGGTCGTCAGCCTGATCGTGTTCTAAAGCAATTCCAGGAAAAGTGTGATGCGGTTTTCCGTCCGGAATTGCGTCAAAACAAAGAGATAGAGCGGTTCACCGCTCTGAGGTCAATTGGAAAATGAGGTTCGCCATATGACGGTTCTTCTGAGAACGCGGGTCACTTCCGTCGGCCCCGAAGTGGCGGACCTCGCCGAAGCGGGCGTGGTCATCCTGTTTGCGGATGGCTCGCCGCCAGAGCTTGCCGAGGTTTCGGTGCTCCACCAGACCGAGCAGGGACCGAGTGACGGAGCGCCCGCCAAGGGCGCTTCGATCACCCTCGGGCCGGTTTCAGCTTCCATAACGGCGGTCGGCGCCAGCGCATGGAGCAAGGTGTTGGAAATGGGCCATGTCGTCATCTCGTTCAACGGCGCCGCCGAGGCCGAGAGGCCAGGCGAAATCTGCGCATCGCCGGTCGATCCGGAAGCGCTCGTGGCCGCCCTGAAGACCGGTACGATCATCACCATCGCCGCCTGACGGTATTCGCGCCGTCATCCGTGTGGCGGTGGCGCCAAGAAAAAGCAGAGTATTTGCCATGGAACGCTCGACCATCGTCAGAGTGCATGAAGGTTTGCACGCCCGTCCCGCGACGCGGTTCGTCAAGCTCGCCAAGAGTTTCGAATCCGATGTCGAGCTGGTCAAGGACGGCAAGGCGGTGAGCGCCAAGAGCTCGGTCAAGCTGATGCTGCTGGCGGTCAAGGAGAACCAGGAGGTCACCGTTCGGGCCAATGGCGCCGACGCCATCGAGGCCATCGAGGCGTTGATCGGCTATCTGGAAAATCCGAGGGCCGGTCTCGAGGATGAGGAACACCAGCCGACCGGCGATACCGGGCCGAACCCGGCGGTCAAGCCCGCAACCGAATCCGCACCGGCGTCACCTGGAGCTGCAACCGGCTTGCGTGGTGTGGCCGCGAGCGAAGGCTTCGCCATAGGCCCGGCCTTTGCGCATTTCCCGCCTGATATCGCCGGGCAGGGTCGCGTGTTGCAGGCAGAGGAGGTTGCCGGCGAGATCGACAGGTTCCGCGCCGCTGTCGCCGCCGTCCAGACGCGCATGGACCAGGCGTTGGCGCAGGACAGCCTGTCGGCTGGAGACCGCGGCATCGTCGCCGCGCTCCGTGACATCGCCGCCGACGCCAGCCTGACCGGCGAGGCCGAAAGCCTGATCAGGGGCGGCAACGACGCGATTTCGGCCGTCATCACCGCGGCGTCCACCATCGCCGCCGATTTCAGCGCTGTCGACGATCACTATCTCAACGCACGGGCGGATGACGTCCACGCGGTCGGCCGGCAGATCTGCCTGGTGCTGCTTGGACAGGACGATGTCAGCCTCGAGAACATCCATCAGGGAGCTATCCTGATTGCCGATGACATCGGTGCCTGGGATCTGGCGCGCGCGCCGCTGAAGCGCATCGGCGGCGTGATATGCGGCCATGGCGGCGCGACCTCTCACATCGCCATTATCGCCCGCTCGCACGGCATTCCGGCGGTGCTCGGCCTCGGCGACCAGGTCAATGCCTTGCGCACCGCGCGAGAAGTCGCGCTCGACGGCAACAATGGCCATGTGATCATCGATCCCGACGAGGCGACCCGTGCCGATTTCGCCGGCCGCGTCGAAGCGGCGGCAAAAGAGCGCGCCGGATTGACCGTCTTCAAGACGGTGACGCCGAAACTCGCCGACGGCAGGATCATCGAGGTCGCGGCCAATATCGGCTCGCTGGAGGAAATCGAGGCAGCACAGGAGGCTGGCGCGATGGGCATCGGCTTGTTCCGCACCGAGCTTCTGTTCATGCGCCACATGCACCTTCCCTCCGAAGACATGCAGGCGGAGACCTACGCGGCGCTGGCCAAGGCATTCTCGCCATATCCGGTCATCGTGCGGACGCTCGACATTGGCGGCGACAAGCCGATTGTCGGCATCGAATTTCCCGACGAGGAAAACCCCTTCTTGGGCTGGCGAGGCATCCGCATGTGCCTCGACCGGCCCGACATCTTCAAGCGCCAGCTGCGGGCGCTGCTGCGGGCGGCCGTGCACGGCAACATCAAGGTGATGTTGCCGATGGTGTCCGATATCGGCGAGGTCAGGCAGACGCGGGTTCTGGTCGATGAATGCGCCGCCGAATTGAAAGCCGAGGGTGTGCCGCACGCGGCGTTCGATCTCGGCGTGATGATCGAGACTCCGGCCGCCGTGCTGATCGCCCCGGCGCTGGCCAGGGAGGTCGCTTTCTTCTCGATCGGCACCAATGATCTCACCCAGTACATCATGGCGGCCGACCGGCTGAACCCGACCGTTGCCAAGCTCAACGACGTCACCAATCCGGCGGTCATGTCGGCGATCGAAATGACGGCCAAAGCCGGCGTCGCGGCCGGCATCATGGTCGGCATGTGCGGTGAGGCGGCCGGCCGTCCCGACCTTATCGCCACCTTCGTGGGGATGGGGCTGACCGAGCTCTCGATGAGCCCGGCTTCGATCCAGCGCGCCAAGAAGGCGATCATGGCGATGGCGGCGGAAGGCTAGCCGAAGTCGCGACAATTACGGCAAATGGGCAAGCAAGGTGGCGAAAACGGATGTCAGTTCGGTGATCGGGTTCGCCTTGGCGCAGGCCTGAACGATACGGTCGCGGCGAATATCGGCTGCCAGGATCGCGATCTCCAGCATATCAGGTTCCGGCGAACCGTCCCTGCCGGTGGTTGCCAGGCCGCAGGCCAAGACGAGCGGCGCCAGGCAGCTTATGTCGAGCGCTTGGCCGCTCGCCCGCGCCGACGTTTCCGGCGCGGTCTCGGCAAAGCGAACGGGACGCTGGTTGAGGCACTCGACCAGCAGCGCCGAACAAATGGCCGCGATCGCCTGCAATCCGGCGCCCGGCGCGGCCAATGCGGCCAAAAGGTCGCCATGCCGCTTGCGCATCGTGGCATGGACGGCCGCAAAATCAGCTTCGTGGATGCGGGCATTGTCGATATTCAGGCCGGCAAGCACCGCCTTGGTCAGATAGTACATATCGCGCCGGAACAGCCGTTCCGCGGTCAGCTGGCGATCGTCGTTGCCGACCGGGAAATAGGTGCCGAGGCCCTTCACGGTTGTGCCGTCCACCTTTATCGGGCGCTCGTGCGGGACGAAGGATTCAGCGATCGACAGCGCTTCGTCGACTGCACTCGCGGCATGGCTGAGCAGGTCTTCGATGCCCTTGCCCGGAAACGACGGCAGATGGCTGGTTGCTTCGCGCAGAATGCTGGCGTCGCCGCTGCCGTCATGGCGGATGGCATCGCGGACTTCCCGCAGCCGGTCCTTCAGGTTGACGCGGACATCTTCGGAGATTTGTCGGAGCATGGCGGATCGCCTCGAAATTGCTGCGGATGGCCGCCAACAGGGAGTGGCCACCACCTCTACATTGTTCCTATCGATTGGTAGATCAATAGGCGATACTAGACCAGCATGCAGAATCGGCGACGGCGCGCTCGTCCTTCGCCGCGGGGGGAGAGACACGCGTGGGCAGGCGACGACAGGGTGAAAACGGCGACGGCCGCGGCGAGGCAACCGAGCAGGTCGCCGGCGAAAGCCGGACGGATCGCCTCAGGATCCGCGCCGCCTGGATGTATTTCGTCGAGCAGATGACGCAGAACGAGATCGCCGATGTGCTCGGCGTCGGCCGCGTCACCATCGTGCGCATGCTGGCGGATGCCCGCGCGCGCAATGAAGTCAAAATCAGCATTGAGAGCGAATTGTCGGAGATCGTGCGGCTGGAGCGCGCGCTGGAAAAGACGTTCGGCTTGCAACAGGCGCTGGTGGCACCACTTTCCGCACCCAATGCCGACCCTGTCCAGGCGATCAGCGCCAAGACCGGCAGCTTCCTGTCAGATACGATGAAGTCCGGCATGCGCGTCGGCGTCGGCTGGGGCCGGACGCTGTTTTCGAGCCTGCCCTTCATCAGTGCCAAGTCGCTCACCGACTTCAAGGTCATTTCGCTGCTTGGCGGTGTCGGCGTCGTGCGGCGCTACAACCCGGCAGAGTTCGCCTGGCGCTTCGCCCAGATCTTCCAGGGCGACGGCTATCTGATCCCGACGCCGGCCGTAGTCGACAGCGTCGAGACCAAGATCGCGCTGGTCGAGCGCTGCGGCCTGCAGGAGGTTTTTGAGATGGCCAATGTGCTCGATGCCGTTCTGCTGAGCGTCGGCGGCATCGCCTCGGCCACAACCTTCTCTCTAGGCGGCTTTCTCAAGGAGGCGGATCGGGAGGCTCTGCTTGCGCGTGGCGCCGTTGGCGACCTGCTGTTCCATTTCTTCGACCGCGACGGCGAATTGGTCGACCATCCCGTCAACAGCCATGTGATGTCGGTGGATGTCGACCGTCTGCGCAAGGCGCCGATCCGCATCCTCACCTCGGGCGGTGCGGAGAAGACCGAAGCGCTGCTCGGCGCGATGACCCTGATCGCGCCGACGATCCTGATCACCGACGAGGAAAGCGCAAGGCGCATGCTGGAAGCGGTCAGCGGAAGCTGAAGCTGTCCGTAATATAGTCCGGCCAGGCCTGCTGTTCGTCGAAAACGGCGGCGAGATCCGGTGTGCCCGCCAGTATTCCACTGAGCACCAGCGCCGTGGCGACGCCGGCGCTGTTTCCCCCTGATATGTCGTGCTCGACGCTGTCACCAATGCAGACCACGGTGCCGCGGTCCGGCTCGCCCGCCAGCGCCAGTGCTGCGTCGAAAATCGCTTTGTAGGGTTTGCCGATGCGGGTGACGCTGCCGCCCAGGCTCTCATAGAGGTCCGCCAACCTGCCGGCGCCGAAGCGTGGGCCGACGGATGTCAGCATGACAATGTCAGGATTGGTGCAGAAGCATGGCACCCGCCGCGCCGCTGCCGGCGCGAGCAGGTGGCGGTAATGGTCGAGGTCGTAGCAGTCGCCCTCGCTGGCTGAAATCAGCACCAGTTCGGCGTCTTCGCCGGCCTCGGTCAGTACAAAAGGCAGGCCGTCGATGGCCGTGCGATCGTCGTCGCGGCTGATCAGCAGGCATTTTGTCCCCGGGCGCAGCTCTCCCGATGCCGCCATGTCATGAAAGCATCGCCACGCCACCTCTCCGGAGGAGACAAAAAGGTCCCAGCTTCCCGGTTCGAAGCCGAGTTTTATGAGCCGGCTTTCATTGGGCTGCGCCCGCTTGCCGGAATTGGAAATCAGCACCACGGTCTTGCCGGCGTGCTTCAGCGCCGACAGGGCCGCCACCGCGCCCGGATAGGGCCGCGTGCCGTCATGCAGCACCCCGAACTGGTCGAGCAGGAAAACTTCGTAGCGTTCTGCCAGCGGCCCGATGCCGTCCAGACGTTTCGTCATAGAAGCCCCGCTTGGCTTGCGCCCTTCAGCGCCAGCCGCGCTGTGCCGGCTGCAGCCTCGTCGGAAAGCGCTGGCAGGAAATCGACGCCCAACTTGCGCTGCCGGATCGCAGTCCAGGCCGGGTTTGCCGCGCCACCGCCGACGCTCCTGACCGATGTCAGCGCAGGCGCGCCGAGTTCGGCCAGCCTGTCGTAGCCGAGTGCTTCGATCGCGGCGATACCCTCGAACATCGCCTGGAGATAATCGGCGTCGTCCGTTGGCCGTGGCACAAGACGTGGCGGCAACGCCGGATCGGCGATCGGGAAGCGCTCGCCTGAAGTGCTGAGTGGGTAGTAGTCGAGGCCGGTCGTCGTGGTGGGGTCGATCGCCGCGCTGAGTTCGATGATACGCGCGAGCGTAAAATGCTGGGCGAGCACCTTGCCGCCGGAATTCGACGCGCCGCCGGCCAGCCAGGCATTGCCGAGCCGATGGCTGTAGATGCCGAAGCGCGGCGCCGAGATCGGCCGATCGGACAGGATCTTGATGGTCAGCGAGGATCCCAGAGCCGTGACGCCGTCGCCAATGGTCGCTGCGCCGGTCGCCAGGAACGAGGCGCAGCCATCCGTGGTGCCGGCGACCACGGCCACGTCGCGCGGCAAGCCGAACTGCTCCGCGGCGGCAGCGGTGAGAGCGCCGGTGACATCGCCCGGCTCGACGACGCGCGGCAGCAACTCCATGCGCATTCCGGTCGTCGCGATCCAATCCGGCCAGCGGCGGGCTTCGACATCGTAGCCCGTCTTCAGAGCATTGTTCTCGTCGCTGACATCGAAGCGGCCGGAGAAGTTTCCAGCGATCCAATCGGCCTGGTGCAGCATCTTCGCGACGCCGGACAGGCGCTGAAACTGGAGCGCCTTGGCAAGCCCTGATGTTGGGCCATGCGCAGCACTTGCAGCCGGCACCTCGCGGGTGATCGCAGCCAGGATATCGTCATCGGCGACCTTGTCGTTGTACATCAGCGGCTCGGCCAGTGGTCGCCCGGCGCCATCGATCGGCAGCAGCGTGCCCGACGTGCCGTCGACGGCGATGGCGCGGACCGCTGCACGATCGATGCCGGAAAGCAGTTCCGTCAGCGCTGCGCCGACCGTCGACCACCACACAGCGGGATCGCGGGAGTTTGGGCCGAACCTGTCGAGCGGAACAGCCGAATACCCGGCAATGGAGAAATCCGGACGCATGGCCACGGCGCGCGCACCCGACGTGCCGATGTCGATGCCTATGGCAAGTGGCATCATGGCATCGGTCCTTTTCGGGCTCATGCTCCGCCGGCCGCGTTGAGCTTTTGGCGGTACTGCTCGGCGTCCCAGTTGACTAGCTCGTTGTTCTCGGCGGGGGTGAGATAGTTCAGACGTGCCGCAATGTCGATGCGCGCCGTCACGTCGGCTAGGCAGCGTTGCATGGCATCGGCGCCAGCGCCGGTGCCGCCGCGCATCAGCACGCCCGCGCCGGGAAAAAGGATCGCCGCCGGCGCCGTGCCCAGCCGCGCGCCGACATCAGCCGCGGTCTCGCCAGGCCTCGCCAAGACGGAGCACTGGCCCAGGAAGATGACGTGGTCCGGATAGAGGCTGCCGGCCTCCGCCATGCGGCGGCTCTCCGGGTCGAGCGCGACCGCATGCGCTTCGACATCGGCCGGCAACCTGTAGCCGCTGGCGCCCGCAAGCGCCCTCAAGGCGGCAAGGTCGGGCGGGGCGGTCGCGCGCGCCGGCCGGGCCAGCAGGGACCTGACTCGGCGTAGCAGAAGCTCCGCCTCGGCGACGGTTTCGGCGGCGACGACCAGCCCGTGATTGGCAAGGATCAGCACGTCGACATCAGGCCGAAGCTTTTCGGCAATGCCGCGGGCAAGCGGCAGGCCTGGCCGGAAATAGGGTACATAGGCCCATTCGATGCCATCGAGCCGCCTGGCGACCTCGGCCTCACCATCGGCTTGCACGGCAAGCGAGATGGTGTCGACGCAGTGGACATGCAGAACCACGCGCTGCGGCATAAGGGCGTGCACCGTGGTCTCGATCGACGGGCGCAGGCCGCGCGGGTTGAGCGCCGCGATGGTGAAACCCTGCGGCTGGTCGGCGGCGCGGTCGCGCTGTTCGACAGCCTTGAGCAGCGGCGCCATGGCCACCGGCACCATGATGTCGTCGCTGAGCGCATCCTTCAGCCATGTGCCGGAAGCCTTGATCCACAGCGTATCGCCGGCTTTCAGCGAAGTGTTGCCGCCTGCCGCCTGGGTCAGGTGCGGGCTTCGCCCGATGCTGGCCGAAAGCGCCCGCAAGGCCGCCAGTTCCTTCGCGTCAGCTTGGGTTGCCATGGCGCTTTTCCTCCAACGGCTCGGCCGTGTCCTGCGCGAAATCCCGTTGCCGGGGTCGAATTGGCGCTGATATCGCAGATACGAGTGATCTACGTCAATAGTGATCTACTATCATCAAAACCCGCTTGCAATCCGCCTAATGTTGAGTAAGTTGCGCCAAATGCCACGGAAAAGGCACTCGGGAGGAAAGAGTGAGCGACTCCGGCCGCCAGCGTCAGATCGTCGAACTGCTGCGGGATCGCCCGTTCGCCTCGGTGCGCGAGCTTCAGGAGCGGCTCGGCGTTTCCGCCGCGACGGTCAGGCGCGACATCGACAGGATCGATGAAGCCGGCGAGGCGCGAAAGGTCTATGGCGGCATCTCGGCGCTTGACGGTGCTTCCCAGGCAGGTGTCGCCTATGCGAGGCCCTATGACGAGAACCGGGACCTAGCGGTCGAGGCCAAGCGGCAGATCGCCGCCCTTGCCGCGACGATGGTGCGGGACGGCGATGCAGTCATCGTGCATTGCGGTTCGACCTGCTTCCATCTCGGCGTCAAGCTCGCTGAGCGCAACATCCGCCTCTACACCAACTCGATGCCGCTGGCCGCCTATCTGAGCGACCACGGCCATTGCAGCCTGACCGTTGCCGGCGGCGAGCTGCATCGCGAACCCGGCATCATCCATTCGCTCATCCAGCCCGTGCCCTTCTACGGCTCGAAATTCTTCCTCGGCGCACAAGGCATTGGCCAGGAAGGCGTGCTGGAATCGCATCCCTTGCTGGTGCGCTCCATCGTCGACCTCAGTCTCTGCGCCGACCAGATCGTGGTGCTGGCCGACAGCCGCAAATTGTCGATCCATGCACGCAACGTCGCCTTGCCGCTTTCCCGCATCGGGACACTGGTCACCGACGACGGCCTTTCCGATACCGACGCGCGCATGCTGGAAGATGCCGGCGTCATGGTGCGGATAGCCTCATCCTCGGGAGCCATGCAGTGAAGGTGGCGGTTCTCGATTTCGGCAAGACCAATTCGAAGCTGTTCGTCTTCGGTCAGGACGGGCGCATTCTCGACGAGCGCCGGACACAGCCGAACTGGGTGCCCCAGGGTGGCTTCAGCGTGCTTGACGAGGCAACGCTCCACGATTGGGCGCTCAATGCCGTCGCCGATGCGGTCGACAGCCATGGTATCGAGGGGCTGATGGTGTCGGGCCATGGCTGCACCTTTGCCTTGATCGACGAGGCGGCGCTGACGCATCCGATCCTCGACTACGAGCAAGAGCCGCCGGCCGAGATTGCCGCGCGGATCGATCGCCGCATTCCGGATTTTGCCGAAACCTTCTCGCCGCGACTGCCGCTCGGCTTCAACTACGGCCGCCACATGCTGTGGCTTGAGGCGATTGATCCCGAGGCGTTCGCGGCGTCGAAATCGATCCTCGGCTATCCGCAATACTGGAGCTGGCGCCTTGGCGGGCGAGCGGTATCGGAAGTGTCCTATCTTGGCTGCCACTCGCATCTGTGGGCGCCGCGCAGCCAAGACTTTTCCTCGCTGGTCGATGCGCAAGGTTGGCGTGACCGGATGCCTTCCTTCGAGCGCGCCGGCGCCGTGATCGGCGAACGGCACCTCGGCAACGCGGCTCGGCCGATCGCCATCCACAATGGCGTCCATGACTCGAATGCGGCGCTGCATGCCTATCGCCGGCAGGAGCTCGGCCCGGTCACCGTCGTTTCGACCGGCACCTGGGTCATCGTGCTCAATCCCGACTGCCCGCTCGACGCGCTCGACCAGGATCGCGACATGCTGGTCAATGTCGATGTCGACGGCGGCCCGGTGCCGACCATCCGTTTCATGGGCGGGCGCGAATTCGCAACCATCAGCGGCGGCTGGCAAGGCGAAATCGGCCTGTCCGCAATACAACGGGTGATCGACGCTGGCATCATGGCGCTGCCGAGCTTCGCGCCGGGCGGGCCGATGGCCGGCCCGTCCGGCCTGCTGGTCGGCCGCACGCCCGATGCCGAGGAGCGGGCCGCCGCGGCGCTGCTTTATGTGGCGTTGATGGTCGATCTGTCGCTTGACCTGATCCATTCGCAAAACACCGTGATCGTCGATGGCGGGCTGAACGCTGGCGGTTTGCTCGCCAGCCTGCTGGTGCAGTTGCGTCCCGGTCAGTCCTTCCTGCAGGGCGCCACGCTGGAAGGCAGCGCCACGGGTGCCGCGGCGCTCGCTTTCGAGAGCGTCGGGCGGGAATTTGCCGCCGAAGTTCCGGAGCCGGTGCACGCATCGCGTTTCACTGGATTGGCGTTCTATCGCGATGATTGGCGTGCCTTCGCCATGGACCGGGGGATCGCTGGTGCGACGGCGGGAGGCGCGCGATGAGTGCGGCTGCCAAGGTCGAGACCGCGCGTCAGCCGGTGCTGGAAATGCGGCACATCTCCAAGACGTTCGGCGCCATCCGCGCCTTGCAGGACGTCTCGCTCAGCGTCCATGCCGGCGAGCTTCACGCCTTGATGGGCGAAAACGGTGCCGGAAAGTCGACATTGATGAAGGTGCTTTCAGGCGCCTATCGGCCGGATGCCGGCGGCGAGATCCTGATCGACGGCATGCCCGCCGTGACCGGCGATCCGATCAAGGCGCGCGCCAGCGGCGTCGCGGTGATCTATCAAGAGCTATCGCTGGCGCCCAATCTGACGGTGGCGCAGAACATCTTCCTCGGCAACGAGCCGCGCCGTTTCGGCATCGTCGACCGTGACCAGTGCACCCGGCGGGCCACGGAGATCATCGCGCGTCTCGGCGTCTCTTTCTCGGCCCGCGACGTGGTCTCCAGCCTGTCGCTCGGCGAGCGCCAGCTGGTCGAGATCGCCCGCGCGCTGTCGACCAATGCACGCATCATCGTCATGGATGAGCCGACGACGTCACTGACCTCGCGCGAGACCGACCGGCTGTTCGAGGTCATTGCGACGCTAAAATCGCAAGGCATCGCCATCATCTACATCAGTCACCGCATGGAAGAGGTCTACCAGCTTGCCGACCGCGTCAGCGTGCTGCGCGACAGCGGTTATGTCGGCACGCTCGGGCGGGCCGAGCTCAGCGCCTCGCGCCTGGTATCGATGATGGTCGGCCGCGATCTGTCCGCCTTCTACAAGAAGGACCATAGGCCGCCGGACGAAAAGCGCGCGGTGGCACTCTCGGTGCGCGGCATGTCCGACGGCCGTCTCCTGGAGAACTGCTCATTCGACCTGCACAAGGGCGAGGTGCTGGCGTTGGCGGGTCTGGTCGGCTCCGGCCGCACCGAGCTTGCACGGCTGATCTTTGGCGCCGACAGGCGCACATCCGGCACGCTGGAACTCGACGGCGAGCCTGTAACCATCGGCTCGCCGCGTGAGGCGCTCGATGCCGGCATTGCCTATCTGACCGAGGACCGCAAAGAACTCGGCCTATTCCTCGACATGTCGATTTCCGACAACATCAATATGGGCGTGCTGGCGAAGGATGCGGGCGCAGGCGGCTTGCGCGACTTCGCGGCCGCCGAAGGACGCGCTTCCAAGGCTGTTGCCGATCTCTCCATCCGTACCAGTTCTGTGCAGGTCAATGCCGGCTCGCTTTCGGGCGGCAACCAGCAAAAGGTGCTGCTCGCCCGGCTGCTCGAAACCGAGCCGAAGGTGGTCATCCTCGACGAGCCGACCCGCGGCGTCGATGTCGGGGCGAAGTCGGAAATCTACCGGCTGATCGACAATCTCGCCAAGCAGGGCATCGCCGTCTTGATGATCTCCAGCGAACTGCCGGAGGTGATCGGCGTCGCCGATCGTGTGCTGGTGATGCGCGACGGCACGATTTCGGGCGAGGTGACGGCAAGCCAGGGCGAGCCGCTCAGCCAGGAAAAAATCATGGAACTTGCAACGGGAGCGGCTCAGCAATGACCGACAAGGCGACCGAGATCAGCGCAGGCGGCCAGGCCACGGGCGCGAGCCGGCGGTTGCGCACGGCTTTCGCCGCCCTCGGCATGCTGCCGGTACTGATCCTGCTGGCGGCCGGCTTCCAATTCCTGAACCCGCGTTTCCTGACCGAGACCAATTTGCTGATCGTCACACAGCAATCATCGATCAACATCGTGCTTGCGGCCGGAATGACCTTCGTCATCCTGACAGGCGGCATCGACCTGTCTGTCGGCGCCATCCTTGCTGCCTCGGCGATGGTGGCGGTGATCGTATCGCTGGTGCCCGATTGGGGCCTGCTCGGCGTGCCGGCGGCCATTCTGGTCGGCCTCGGCTTCGGCGTCATCAACGGGCTGCTCATAGCATATATCAAGCTGCCGCCGTTCATCGTCACGCTCGGTTCGCTGACCGCTGTGCGCGGCGTCGCCCGCCTGCTCGGCCAGGACACGACGGTGTTCAACGCGGACCTGCCGTTCGACTTCATCGGCAACGGTTCGCTGTTCGGCATTCCCTGGCTGGTCATCATCGCGCTGTCGGTGGTGGTGCTGTCCTGGCTGGTGCTCAAGCGCACCGTGCTCGGCACCTGGATCTACGCCGTCGGCGGCAACGCCGAGGCGGCACGCCTGACCGGCATCAAGGTGCCGCTGGTGCTGCTCTTCGTCTATGGCGTTTCCGGCCTTCTGGCTGGCCTTGGCGGCGCCATGTCGGCGGCCCGGCTCTATGCCGCCAACGGCCTGCAGCTCGGCCAGTCCTACGAACTCGACGCCATTGCCGCGGTCATTCTGGGCGGCACCAGCTTCGTCGGCGGCGTCGGCTCGATCTGGGGCACGCTGATCGGCGGTCTGATCATCGCCGTGCTCTCCAACGGGCTCATCTTGGCCGGCGTTTCGGACATCTGGCAGTACATCATCAAGGGATTGGTCATCATCGTGGCGGTCGCCCTCGACCGCTACAGGCTCCAGGCCGGAGCACGAACGTGATTGACCTTAGTCGCCGGCGTCAACGACCGGTTTGTGTAACGCACCGTGAGAGGCGCGGGGCAATCGGAGGAAAGCAATGAAGACCATCGCCAAACTGCTCTGCGGCGTCGCACTCGCGTCGCTCGCCATCGCGCCTGCTTCGGCCAAGGACCTCAACAAGGTCGGGATCTCGGTCGGCCTGCTCGGCAACCCCTTCTTCGTCGCCACCATCAAGGGCATCGAGGACGCGGCCAAGAAGATCAACCCGAAGGTGGAGGTGACATCGGTGTCGGCCGACTATGACCTCAACAAGCAGGTCTCGCAGGTCGATTCGTTCATCGCCGCCGGCGTCGACGTGATCATGCTCAACGCCGTCGACGCCAAGGCGATCGCGCCGGCAGTGAAGAAGGCGCAGGCGGCGGGCATCGTCGTTGCCGCCTTCGACGTTTCGGCGCCGGGCGCCGACGTCACGGTGATGACAAACAACGTCAAGGCCGGCGAAGAGGCCTGCCAATACCTGGTCGACCATACCGGCGGCAAGGGCGATTACGTCATCCTCAACGGGCCGGCATCCTCGTCGATCCTGGAGCGGGTGAAGGGCTGCAAGAACGTGCTGGCGCAGCATCCCGAAATCAAGATCCTCTCCGACGACCAGAATGCCGAAGGCTCGCGCGACGGCGGCCTGAAGGTGTTCCAGTCGCTGCTCACCCGCTTCGACAAGATCGACGCGGTGTTCGCCATCAACGACCCGACGGCGATCGGCGCCCAGCTCGCTGCCAAGCAGCTCAACCGGTCGGAATTCGTCTTCACCGCGGTCGACGGCGCGCCCGATATCGAGAAGGAACTCGCCTCCGGCACCTCGATGATCAAGGCTTCGGCCTCGCAGGACCCTTATGTGATGGCTGGCCAGTCGCTGACGATGGCGGCTGACCTGCTGGCCGGCAAGAAGCCAGCGGAGCCGACCGTGCTGCTCGACCCGAAGCTGATCACGGCTGAGAACCTGAAGGACTACAAGGGCTGGACCGCGGCCCGCTAAACGTCCCTCAGCAGCGTGGGGGGGGGGGGGGGGCGCGGCCCCGCCGGGCGGGGCCGGCGCCGGCGCGCCGGGGGCGGCGCGGGCGGGGGGGAGGCTCTACAAGACGGGCGCCGCCCCCCGGGGCGGG
>NZ_JAMYMV010000071.1:0-29838 GCF_040318715.1 Mesorhizobium sp. M1050
CGGCACGCCTTCGCGGGCATAGCGTTCAGCCTGGCGGTTGAGCGGCTGATGCTGGCCGAACTTCTCGAACAGGATCATCGCCAGCAGGCCGGGACCGGCCCAGCCGCGTGGGGTGGCGTGGAACGGCGCCGGAGCCTGGCTGATCGCTTCGCAGTCGCGGCAGGTGAACTTCTCCCGCACGTGCTGGATCACTTTCCATTGCCGCGGCACCACCTCCAGCGTCTCGGTGATATCCTCACCCAGCCTGCGCAGCCGATGACCGCCGCAGCAGTGGCAAGCGGTCGGCGCCGGCTCGACCACGCGTTCGCGCGGCAGATGCTCGGGAAATGGCTGGCGCGCCGGTCGTTTGCGCACATAAGGTGCCACCTCGGTGGTGCGGCCTGCGGCCTGCTCGGCGGCGATCTCGTCTTCCGTCGCGGTGCTCTCGAGTTCCTCGAAGGTGAGTTCCATCTGGTCGTGCAGGCGGCTGAGCGTTCAGAACTCTGACCATGCAGCGCCCGCTGCAGCTTCCGGATCGTCAGATGCTGATGCGCGATCAGCGCCGCATCATCCGATGCCTTGGCCCTGGCGACCGCCAGTTCGGCCTCGACCAGCGCAGCGCGCGCGGCCTCGTCTTCGGCTCTGGCCAGCGCCGCGGTCAGCGCTGCTCTCAGCTCGCCAATATCGTCCGGAACAGCATCCTGGGCGGTGGCAACCATGCCCTGGAGTGAATCATAAAACGCGTCCGCTGACTCGCGGAAAATGGCGCAAATTTAAAGAAAAACTCAGCCCGCGCGCTGCGGTCGGAACGTGTGAAGCGGGTTGCGCCAATCGATCCCGTCGAGCATGTAGGCGAGCTGCGCCGGTGATACGGAAACCGTGCCGTCCGCCGGCGACGGCCATAGAAACCGGCCCTTCTCGAGCCGTTTTGCATACAGCGACATGCCGAGCCCATCATGCCAGATAATCTTGATCAGATTGCCGCTGCGGCCGCGGAAGACATAAAGATCGCCGGCATGCGGATCCCGGCCCAACGTCTCCTGAACCTGCAGAGCGAGGCCCTGCATCCCGCGACGCATATCGGTCCGGCCGACCGCCAACCAGATCCGCACCTGGCTCGGGACCGGGATCATGAAACGCCCAGCGCCTTCACCATCGCCGCCGCCAGTGTTGGCGGCGTGGTCAACGGAATCCGCAGCCGCACCTTGCCGGCGATCTCCAGCTCGATCACCGCTTGTGGCGCCGCCGGCCGCGAAACGGCGACAGGCTCATCGGGAGCCACGACAACTTCGGCAAAGCCCGTCTCGCGGGCTCTCATCGTGCGGCGCCACTTGTAGATCAGGCTGGTCGCGACATCGTACTGACGCGCTACCGCCGCCACTGTGGCCTCGGGCGCGAACGCCGCAGCCAGGATTCGGCACTGATCTTCTTCACTCCAACGACGACGACGCTCAGGCCCGGTCAATAACGTCACATGGCTCATGCTGTGCTGCCAACTTCGCTCGTAAGGACGACCTTAAGAGCGCAGCCTCGCTACCGTGCCATGCTCGCGCAAGGCGGCCCTCGCCGGAGGCGTACAGGGAGCCCACTCGAGATGCCGCTTCGCGTTGGCAATAGGCGTGAAGATAATAGGTGATGTCGCGCCCCCCTGCTGAGTTCGGAGACTGCTCCAGGATGGCGTCCTTTCCTTGCGCCTGGGTCGCTGCGCAGGCCGTTAGGCCAGGCTGGAGGCTGACTTTACGACGGTGTAGAAATCACGGGCATACGCTCCTTGCCCGAGCTGTCCACAGGATGAACCTTTCCCAAACGGAACGTGGTAGTCGACGCCCGGAGCCGCGTCTATGGAGCGCTCAGCCGCGCTCCTATCCGCTTTGGTGTACAAACCGACGAGTTCACATTGGGGTCGAATCGCCGCCCTCAGCCAAGGCGCCGGCGATGCACTTTCTATGGCTGGTCACGATCGTCTCCTCTAGAGGATAGAATGCGATGGGGACCCGCCTTCGAGCAGACGGTCGACGATCATCGCGCCGATGGGAATGGCAGACGTGGCAGCAGGTGACGGCGCATTGCAGACATGCAGCATCCGCTCGCTTTCGACAAACAGGAAATCATGGACAAGGGTCCCGTCGCGCAGCACCGCTTGTGCACGAATCCCGGCGGCCGGCGTTCGCAGATCCGCCACTGTAAGCTCCGGGCAATACTTTCGGCACTCTTCCAGATACCTCGCCCTGGAGAAGCTGTTCGAGAACTCCCGAAGACCGGACCGCCAATTGCGGCCGATCACACGCCAGAAGCCCGGAAAGGCTGCCATGCTGGTCAAATCGCCGAGGCTGAAGCTCGCCTTCTCGTATCCCTCACGGGCAAAGCCGAGCACTGCGTTGGGACCTACGGTCACGCGGCCGTCGATCATTCTGGTAAGATGGATGCCAAGAAACGGCAGGTCTGGATCTGGAATCGGATAGATAAGGTGTTTGACAATGGCCGAACGTGATTCTGGTAATACGAAATACTCACCTCGAAACGGTACAATGCGATGCTGGATGTCGAGCCCCGCAACCCGGGCGATTCGGTCCGATTGCAAGCCAGCGCAGGCGACAAGACGCCGCGCCCTCAGCTTGTCCCGGCCGGCAAGTACCGTGACGTGTCGGTTTTCTTCCTTAACTAATGTAACAGCTTTGTTGAGTCTGATCTCAATTCCGCGCTCCTGTAAATCTGCTGCCATGGCTGCGCAGATGAGGCGATAGTCGACAATGCCGGTAGCGGGCACGCGCAGGGCCTCAAGCCCGAGAATATTTGGCTCGGCCGCTTTCAAGGCATGGCCGCCAAGCCGTTCAAAAGCGATATCGTTAAGCCGGGCCCGCTCCTCCAGTGCTTCCATGCGCTGAAGTTCGCGATTGTTCGTTGCGACTAGCAATTTGCCGCAAGTCTCGAACGCTATACCCTTTACCTTGCAGAAGGCTTTGGTAGCCTCGGCACCCTCGCGGCAGAGTTTGGCCTTCAGGGATCCAGGCTGATAATAGACGCCGGCATGGATGACGCCACTGTTGTGGCCGGTTTGATGGGCAGCCAACTCCTTCTCCTTTTCGAGAAGGACAATGCGCGCGCTGGGCTCTCTCTGCGCTAGAGCGGTGGCCGTTGCCAGCCCGACAATTCCACCGCCGACAACACAGTAATCGTACTCGCCGAGATTTGCGAGGCGCGGTGCGCTCATGCGTGCTGGCCACCATTGATGTGAAGCTCCGCGCCCGGCCAGGCGCACTCTTCAGAAAACGACTGTCGAGACACGGCGATGATACGCCAACCGTGTTCCTGAAACAACTTGACGGTTGCATGACCGATACCTCGACTGGCTCGTGTCGAAAGCATGCCCGGTACCACACCCGCTCTCGGACTGGATGTATGATGCATCGAGCAACGTGTCGCCGGCTTCCGGGGCTCGTCGCGGAGAAATTTCCATGACCCAGTTGCAAGTTCTCGCTCCTAGTGGATATCAGCCGGGGCCAACCTGTTGCTCGCGTTTCATCCGAGTGCTTCATACGAGAGGTTGTTGTCCCGGACCCATCTATGGAACTCGGTCAAAACCCGATCAGAGCACAGCCGCACGCGGATCGTGGAAAGTGCGGCATCGGGGTGGAAGCAAGCCGCGACAATGCCGAACGGCTTTGGCTGATGGTTCCGGATTCGGACAGACTGATTGCTTCCACGCATTGGAGCTTCGGCCGATTCTACGCTCAGTCATTCCGAAGGGTTCGCCAACCACACTATTCAGCCTCCTCACGCTTTGCCGGAGCGCCGCGCCGGAGCCGAGTGCGTTTCGAGCAGCAGGTGGCCGGCGTCGAAAATATGGGCTTCCATCCGGTGCAGGGCCAGCATCCACGAGAGGGAATGCGAAGTGACGGTAATGTTGATAACCGCGGGTGTCACCTGCTCAAGCACGTCGGGCAGTGGCCGCTGGCTGCCGGCGCTGACGACAGGCGCGGTTGCGGCCGGGAATGCTGGCAATTGGAGTAAGCGCGAAATAGAGGGCGGCGAATGCGCCGATGTATCTTGACTATCCCACAGTCATTTTTTTCGGCCCCCGAATACGATCTCGCACCGGAATTCCCGACCCTGAAAGCCTGCGAGTGACTAGTGGCGGATCAGGCTGTCCTCGTCAGCAGGTACATCGAAAAGCCTCCGGCGATGCTGAACCCGGAGAAGTATCCGTTTACCCATCGCCCGATTGCGTCCACGATCAATCTGCTGGGACCATTGTCGCCGGTCGGACTAGCGTACGATTTCGCACTGCTCTTGTTCCGAGCCAACTCCTGTCCGACGATAGATGAACGCTTTGTCCGCCGCAGCATTTGCCGCGATGTGCTGTGTTTCGTCGATGAGCGTGGCCATGCGAGCGTGGATCGGCGACTTGATGCAGACCGGATCCGTTGCGGCGGCATCGCCGGCAATCGCCATCGCCTGACATCTGCAGCCGCCCCAATCGATCTCGCGCCGCTCGCAGCTTCGGCACGGCTCCTGCATCCATTCGGTCCCGCGGAAGGCATTGAATGCCGGCGAATCGATCCAGATCTCGGCGAGCGGGCGCGTTCCGAACCGTTCGAAGCGGAGCGAAGGAACCGTCTGTGCAGCGTGGCAAGGCAGCACGGTCCCGTCGGGCGTCACCATGAAGGCGTCTCGCGCCCAGCCGCCCATGCACGGCTTTGGATAGATGGCAAAATAATCCGGGGGGACAAAGTCGATGTTGATGATGCTGGCAAGCCGTTGCTGCGCCGCCGCCACGATCTCCGCCTGCCTGTCGACCGCAGCAGGTTCGGGCATCAGCCAATCGCGATTGGCCAGCGCCCAGCCGGCATACTGCACGTTGGCGATCTCCAGCCGCTCCGCGCCCAGCGAGAGGGCTAGATTGATGAACTCCGGTACTTGCTCGATGTTGTGACGATGGATCGGCGCATTAATGGTGAGCGGCAGCCCGGCCGCGCGGGCCCGTCGGGCCGTCTCCAGCTTCTTTTCATGACTTCCCCGGTGGTTGCCGATACGGTCGGTGGTCGCCGGACGGGCACCCTGAAAGCTTAGCTGCAGATGGTCCAGACCGGCTTCCGCAAGGGCCTCGAGGCGGCCTTCGGCAATGTTGATGCCGGCGGTGATCAGGTTGGTATACACTCCGCGCGCCGAAAGCCCGGCGATCAATTGTTCGAGATCGCGGCGCAACGTCGGCTCGCCGCCGGATAGATGCACCTGCAGAACGCCGAGATCGGCGGCCTGCGAGAAGAGACCGAGCCAGGTCTGCGTGTCGAGCTCGCGATTGGCCTTCAGCAATTCGAGCGGATTGGAACAATAAGGACACTGCAGCGGGCAGCGATGCGTCAGTTCCGCCAGCATCCCAATCGGAGGGAGAACGGGCTCGCTCATAGCTTCACCAGCAGCTTGTCCGACCATTCCTGCAGGAAGGCGATGACGTCGGCTGCCACGACCTCCTGTTCTGCTTCATAATCGGCGGCGAGACCGGCGATGATGTGGCCGACAGTGGATCGCCCGTCGCATCGGCGCAATATGTCGAGACTGATCTCGTTTGGCCAGAATACCTTCTCCGGCGAAAGTACGGCGAAGGCCTGTCGCACGGGGTCATACTGTATGCGCACGTGCTTCGGCAGTGATGGCACCGATCGCAACGACACAATGGCTCTTTCGCGCAGCGCCATCATCAGGTTGCCTCCGGGTGGAAGGCGCCGGGCGGTATGTTTCCCGACGCGCCATAGGCATGCTGAAGCGCGTCGAGCATGGCCCACAGTATATCGCATTTGAACACCAGCGCATCGACCGCCTGTTGCTGGCGTTCGGCCGTATCGGCATGGCCGAGCACGTAGGCGAGGGCGAAGTCGGCATCGCGCGATGCCTGTTCGGGCCGCCGGCTGAAATAGGCGAGCGAATCCTCGGTGACGTAATCGTATCTGGCCAGCATCGCCGGCACTCGCTCGCCGATGATGAGCGGCGAGAACATTTCGGTTAGCGACGATGCAACCGCCTCCAGCAGCGTCCGGTTCGTGCAGAAGGAAAGGTAGGCGCCGACGGCGAAACGGGTCGCCGGCAGCGTCAGCCGTTCGCTCTTGACGGCTGCGGCATCGAGCCCGAGCGAGGTGGCCAGATGCAGCCAGCGCGCTACGCCGCCGCTCCAGCCGTCCTCGCCGTCATGGTCCTCGATGCGTTTGCGCCAGGCGGCGCGAAACGCCGGATCCTCGGCACGTGCCAGGATCATGGCGTCCTTGCGCGGAATGACGGCCTGGTAGCAATAGCGGTTCAACGCCCAGGCCTGCATCTCGGCCTTCGACAGGGCGCCAATGGTCATTCTGTGGTGGAAAGGATGGTGGTTGTGATAGCGCTCTGCACCGACCTGCCGCAGCAAGGCCTCGAGCTCGCTCCTGGACAGGCCACCTCTGGCCGCGTCTTGGAAATCGCTCAAAAGTCCATCTCCATTCCATCGCTGGCGACTTCCCAGCCAGCCGCTTTGACTGCCGCGTGTTCGGCGGAATTCTCGTCGAGAACAGGATTGGTGTTGTTGATATGGACGAAGATTCGGCGGCCCATCTTCACATCGGCCAGACCGGCAATCGAACCTGCTTCTCCAGAAATTGCGATGTGCCCCATGCGCGCACCGGTTTTCTGGCCGACGCTGGCAGCGATCATCTCGTCGTCTGTGTAGACGGTGCCGTCGAACAGAAGGCAGGCGGCATCGGCCAGACGCGTACGCAGGGCGGCATCGATGCGCGCGCAGCCCGGGATGTAGAAGACCGCGCCATGACTGCCGGCACCGGTGATGCGGACTCCGATCGTGTCGCCCGTATCGGAGCTGAAATTGGCCCTGGGATCGCCGCTTTGCTCGAGATAGAGCGCGATCTTCCCGGGCACGGGAAAGACATCGACGACCACACCGGTTTCATGGCTGCCCGCATCGCAGATCGCCAGTTCTCCCATTGGTGCCAGGCGTCGCGGCACGATCGCCGGATCGAGAACGCTGAAAATCGAATTCGCCTCCAGCGTCGCCAGCACCTGTGCGCTCGCATAGACGGCGAAAGGCTGTCGTTCACGCAGGCTGAGCAGGCCGGCTATATGGTCAATGTCGGCATTGGTCAGCACCACCGCGCGGATAGGCGTCGAGCGCAGCGGCGCCTCGGCTGCGGGCTGCAGCTCTGGCGTCTGCGCAATCTGCTGGCGAATGTCGGGTGAAGCATTGAAGAGAACCCAGCCTGTCCCGTCCGCCGACGCGGCAATGCTGGATTGGGTTCGTGGATGCACGCCGGGCGTCCCGGTGCGAGCTGCGCGGCTCAGGCGATAGTTGCAGTTCCATTGCGGAAAGCCGCCTCCCGCCGCCGATCCGATGATCTTCACACGCATTGTGATCTACCCGCTCCGCAGCCCATCCGAGCGGCAGGATATCCTCGCGCAAGAGGCCTCGCGCCCGAATTTTCCGGGGCAAAGCCGTCGCGAGATCGGCAAGGGGGGTGTATGTCCCTGTTGCCAAGGACGCGCACCTTTGCTGCCTATTTCCTGGGAGGACTTTCAGCAGGCAGATATCGCGAAATTTCGAAGCCCGCAGCCACCTGGCACATGGTGGGTTTTTTCCAGCTCTTCTTCTTCATGGCATTCTCCTCTTCTGCCAGCCCGAAGGGGCCGGTCATGTCGTTGGCGCCATTGCGAGCGCTGCGATGGCGCGTCCATTATCTCACAAATGGACAAATGAAGCATTGGGTTCTCAAACAACCAGAAAACAAAGGAATAAAGCATAACCGCCTACTTTTATGATCTGTTCCTTCTCTCCTCTCTCCCGCTGATGCCGATCAAGTCACCCCAGCGCCGCTGTGTATAGTATCGCGGCATCGATCTGGCCGGCGAGCATGCCTTGAGCACAACCTCTCCCATCGACGGATCGTCTCGACGCCCTCGATATCGGATGCACAAGCACGTAGGAGGAGCGATAGTAGGCATTGGTCGCGCGCTAGGACCTGAAAGTAGCGGGATATTGGTGATCACGCAATTAAGCCGGAAGGAGTACGCCCAGCCGTAGGCCCGCCGGGCGGTTGTCTGTCGGGAGGAGACCGGCCATGGACGCAAGCTTTCTCGATCATATTGACGACATTGAAGATCCTCGCGTGCCCGGAATGGTGGTCTATCGGCTCGACGAGATCCTGCTCACGGTGCTCGTGGGCCTGTTGTGCCGAGCGGAGGATTTCGACGAGATCGAGGACGTGGGCGTCGAACTGCTCGACTGGCTCCGGCGCATGTTGCCGTTCGCGCATGGGGTTGCGCCGGCGCAGACCTTAAAGCGGACGCTGGCACGGCTCGATCCGCGACAGTTGGAGACGGCGTTCGCCGCCTGGGTGAAGAGCCTCGCCGGGCGCATCGGCGGCGTCGTCGCCATCGACGGCAAGACCGTGCGCGGCTCCAAGCAGGACGCCGACGGGACAGGCGCGTTGCATTTCCTTCAGGCCTGGGCGCACGAGCAGACCCGGACTTTGGCTCGGTCCCCGGCGACCATTTTCGTGCGGAGGTCACCATCCTTGTCACCGCAGACTTTCTCCATTCCTGCAAGATTGCCTTCTTGGCGATCAGGTAGTCGAGCGAATTCTGCGAACCGGAAAATCGAAGATACAGCAGCTTACCAGTCGCGCCGATGCCTTGGCGGATCAGGCGAGCAGCCAATCATTAAGATGGAATTCATAGATCTTGCCATCGTTCTCGGTCGGATGGGAGTCATTGTCGATGCCGCGATCGGTGATGTACAGGCTCATACTATGGCTTGGATCGTCGCTGCTTGGCGCCAGCGCCATCCCCGACGGTTTGTGCGCATGGGCCGCGGAGATACGGTGGCGAGCGCCAGCGGGTCGAAATCGAATTGCCGGTCGATCATCCCGCGGCGCAGAAAAGCCGGGTGGCGTTCCGGCCCGGCCGCTGGAAGCTATTTCCGGCCTCTTAGCTACAAGGCGGTTGCCAACCCGTGTTGGAGCGACATTGGCTATTTTTCAACGCACCTTAGCGAGAGCACCAGGGTCATCGGATTTTTCGGGGAAGCTGCAAAGCCGTAGTGCTCGTAGAAGGCTTTCGCTTCAAGTTCGGGATCGCCTGCGCGTTGCGCCGGATGTAGGTGGCGAATTCCTCGGCCGTTTTGATGAACGCCTTCAGCTTTGGGTGGGCGCAGTCCTCTTCGATCTCGGACAGTTCGTCGACCAGGGCCTCGGCCCACAATAGTCCGGCGCGAAAATTGCCGTGCCACAGGGACCGTTTGATCCGCAGAAGATCGCGGGCGATCCGCTCGCCGTCATCCCGGCCATGATGGGTCAGGCCTTTGGCGAATTGGCCAAGGACGGTCAGGCGCATGGTGATATGGAACCAGTCGAGGTGATGTTCGGCGTAAGGCGCCATTTCGGCCGCCAGATTGCGGACGTCGTTGCCACCATCGGTCAGGAAGGTGACGGCCTATTCATCTGCAGGCCCTGGGATCGCAGAAGCTCCCACTTGACGGGCATCCTGTCGGCCGGGTTGTATCTGGTGGCCGTGCAAATCTCCAAACGGATCGGGCTCGTAAACACCATGGTGTTACTCACCTGCCGTCCAGTCTTTGCCTTTTGCTCATTCCCTTCATGCCGAGCCTCGGTCCGGTCATCGTACTTCTGCTGATCAGGAGCGCCTTGTTGCAGATGGATGGATGTCCCAACCCGCACCTCCTACGTCATGGCGGTGGTGACACCGGGGGAGCGGACCGCGGCAGCGAGTGTCACCGCCGTCCCGCGCAGCCTCGCGGCAGCGGCCAGCCGCCGCAGCGCGAGATTGCGCGGGCGCTCGGCATCAATGTCACCACGGTGACGCGTGCACTGTCGACGCTGCAGCAGCGTGGCCTGCTCGAAGCGCGGCCCGGACGCGGCACCACGGTCGCGGCCCGCGACGCCGGCGAAAGAGCCGGCTTTGTCTCGGCGCCGAGCGACGACACGGGCGTCATCGACCTTTCCGTCAACCGCCCAGCAACCTCGGCCTATCTCGACGCGCTGGCGCTGCTTCTGCCGCGCCTGGCCAAGGACCGTTTTTATCCCACGCTGCAGGACTACCACCCGCCGGAGGGTCCGCTGTGGGCGAGGGCGGCGATCGCCGAATGGATGAAGCCGGTGGCCGGCGACGGCGATCCCGGCCGCGTCGTGCTGGCCGCCGGCGCCCAGCATGGACTGGATTGCGTGCTCGGCGCGGTGACCAGGCAGGGCGAGATCATACTCGCCGATGAAGTGACCTATCAGGGCATCAACGCGCTCTGCCGAGTGCATGGGCTCGATCTCCGGGGCGTCGGCATGGACCGCGGCGGCATGCGACCCGACGCGTTCGAAGCCGCTTGCGCGCAGCTGCGCCCCCGCGCGGTGTTTCTGGTGCCGACGCTGCACAACCCGACAACCATCACGCTGAGCGCCGAACGCCGGCACGATTTGGTGGCGGTCGCCCGGCACCACAATGTCCTCATCATCGAGGATGACGTCTACCGGCCGCTGGCCGACAATCCGCCGCCGTCGCTGGCCAGTATCGAGCCCGAACTGACGGTCCATATCGGCGCGCTGTCGAAGTGCCTGGCGCCGGGTCTGCGCCTTGGCTTCGTCATCGCGCCACGCACCATTGCCGGCCAGGTCGCAGCGGCCTTGCGCATCAATTGCTGGAGCATCAGTCCGCTGACGGCGCTGATCGGCACCCGGCTTATCGAGGAAGGCTCCGCAGCCCGCATCATCGAAGCCCAGAAGCAGGAGCTGCGCCAGCGCCAGGCCGTGCTCTCCGCAATCCTCGGCCGCTATGACGTTCAGAGCCACGCCGCCTCGACCCATGCCTGGCTGCGGCTTCCCGAGCCTTGGCATGGCGCCGGGTTCGCCCGTACCTGCCTGGAGCGCGGCGTTGCCGTGCTCCCTGGTGACGCCTTCGCTGTCGGCCGCGAGCCGGTGCAGCACGGTGTGCGCATCAATGTCGGCGCCGCGCGCTCGCAGGACGATTTGCGCAGCGCGCTGACTACGATGGCCGAACTGCTCGCCGCCGGCCATTTGCAACTGCCCGGCTTTGTCTAGGAATCCACCAGTGGCAGCTTCTGAAACGGTCGAAATCGCCATTGTCGGTGCTGGTGTTGTCGGACTGGCGACGGCGCTGCGGCTTGCGGCGGAGGGTCGCGAAGTCCTGCTCATCGACCCGAACGAACCCGGCTCCGGCGCCTCGTTCGGCAACGCCGGAACGATCGCCGAATATGCTTGCATGCCGGTCGGCAATCCTGCCGTGCTGCGCGCGCTGCCAAAGCTGCTTCTCGATCCCGACAGCCCGTTTTCCTTGCGCTGGGCAGCGCTGTTGCAGCTTTCGCCCTGGCTGGTTCAATTCGTCCGGCAATCGCTGCCGGCGGCCACCCGCGCCAACGCGCTGGCGCTGGCCGGGCTGCTGGCCGACGCTTTGCCGGCTTGGGACGAAACGGCTGGGGAAGCCGACATCGCCGACCTCTTGCGCCGCAATGGCTGCCTCTATCTCTATCGCAGCGAAAGCGATTTTGCAGCTGGAGCCGGGGGCAGGGCACTGCGGGCCAAGTTTGGCGTCCACCAAGAGGTGTTGACGCCACAAGAGGTGGCAGCACTTGAGCCAGGCCTGCCGGCGACCGGGACGCGTGGTTTGTTTTTTCCGGACTCAATTAATGTCACCGATCCGGCAACCGTCATGCAGCGCTTGCGCGATGCTGCGACCGCCCGTGGCGCGTCGGTGCGGCAGGCTGACATAACCGGATTACAAGTCGAGGCCGGCGGTGTCCGACTCAGCGGCCCGGGTTTCCAGATCAAGGCGGGTACGGTGGTGATCGCCGCTGGTGCAAGGTCGCGGCCTCTGGCCGCGCTGGCCGGCGACGGCATTCCGCTCGAGACCGAGCGCGGCTATCACCTGGAATTCCAGACCGATGCGCCGCTGCTCAACCGGCCGGTCTGTCCCGTCGAGCTCGGTTTCTACATGACGCCGATGGCCGGCCGATTGCGGGTCGCCGGCACCGTCGAACTCGGCGGCCTTGCCGCGCCGCCAAATCCGCGCCGGCTGGCGCTGCTCGATCGTGGTGTCAGGCAGTTTTTTCCCAAGCTCGGCAAGCCTTCTTCAGAATGGCTCGGCTTCCGGCCGTCACTGCCCGATTCCCGACCGGTGATCGGGCGCTCGCGCGGCAGCACAAAAGTGATCCATGCCTTCGGTCACGGCCATCTCGGCCTGACGCTGGCGCCGATCACCGCGCGCCTGGTCGCCGATCTGATTGCCGGGCGTGGCGACAATGGCCGCCTTGCGCCTTTTACCGCGGATCGGTTCGATGGCTGAAGTCGTCCCCACACGGTCTGCAAAAAGGCGACGCCCGTGTTTAGCCAGCAGTGCGAGAGTGAATTTTCTGCCTTGGCAATGGCTAGCTCGCACACCGAAAGCCGGACCATCTAGCAGGAGGCGCAATCGTGACCTCAGAGGGGCACCAGCAACGTCCCTTTGGTAGGCGGTCCAGTCGTTCCGGAATGAATGACATGAGGCGCGAAGCATTCGGCTCCAATCGGGAAGTGGAGCCGCTCTTGGTCAGACCTCCGTCGCCTCGGCAAGTCCAAGGGCATCCTCGACGTCGACACCGAGATGTGCGAGGCGAAATCTCGCCTCCCACTGCCGCAGGTCCGCAGGGCCAATTCCTGCTAAAACAGCTTTGGACCGGGTCGTCGGCGGTTCCCATGCCGGTGTCCTGACGCTTCCTCAATCGCGCGGGAGAAACCTAGCCCCTGGTTTCATTCGCGGAATGAAAAAAATCCTTCGTAGGCATCAGCAACACAACAAAAGGCTTTCTTCGTTCATTCGACGTCAGATTCGAGCTATTAGGGCCGTCTGTGAGTCCCTATGCTCCTCATCGAAGCGGATCGGCAGCCACACGCTGGGGTCGACATGGCTCAGTGCAACAACGTTCAGGGAGGACCACATGTGTAGGATAATCATGGCAGTGCTAGGTTTGCTGCTCGCTAGCTTGCCGGCCACGGCGCGGGTCGTCCCATTCCCGCCAGGCTTCAAGACGCAATCGATCGAAACCAATGGCACGAGCCTTAATGTCCGCATCGGGGGACAGGGCCCCGCCGTCGTCCTGCTGCACGGCTTCGGCGACAGCGGCGACATGTGGTCGCCTGTTGCGGCGAAGCTGATGCAAGATCACACCGTAATCGTGCCAGACCTGCGCGGCATGGGACTTTCCGCCCATCCCGACACCGGCTACACCAAGAAAAACCAGGCCGTCGACATTGCCGGTATCCTCGACCATCTGAAGATCAAGAAGGCCGACCTCGTCACCCACGACATCGGCAACATGGTGGGTTACGCTTTCGTCGCCAAGTATCGCGACCGAGTCACCCGCTGGGTTGTGATCGATGCGCCGCTGCCGGGCATCGGCGATTGGGACAACATCATCCGCTTGCCGTTGCTGTGGCATTTTAACTTTCGTGGTCCCGACATGGAGCGGCTGGTAGCCGGGCGCGAGCGTATCTATCTCGACCGTTTCTGGAACGAGTTGTCAGCCAATCCGAAGGCCATCGACGAAGCAACGCGCAAGCACTACTCCGTACTTTACGCGCGACCTCACGCCATGCACGACGCCTTCGAGCAATTCGCCGCGTTTAACCAGGATGCGGCGGACAACAAGGAGTTGTTGGCGAAGGGCGGCAAAGTCTCGATACCGGTGCTAGCGGTTGGCGCTGAAAAGTCTTTCGGCACGGCCCAAGCAGACGTTCTACGCTATGTCGCGACCAATGTGACTGTTGGGATCGTGCCGGGATCCGGCCACTGGATCATGGAGGAAAACCCGGCCGCCACGGTCAAGCTCATCACGGACTTTCTCGCCAAGTAGCCTATCCGCTGCCCGCTAACGCCGGCGCGCAAACCCGACGGAGAGCTACCATGTCCAGCCAGCCTATGCTGGCCAGGACCATCTTCTGACGCCGAGCAATTGTGTCGTCCCGAGCATCGAGCCGATCCAAGGTGGCGTCCGTTGCTCGGATGGATCGGCGGACCTGGTTTCAAATATCGTTGTTGTGGCGAAGATCGCGAAACTCTACAGCGTCCCCGTGGTGTCGGTGAACGTCAATGCCGGCCGCAGCCAACCGACAGCTGCGCGACATCTTTCCCGACTGCGGCATTGGCAAGGGCATCCTGAACGACCGGCATTAGGCGCACTGCGGCCCGGCAGCATTTCACGGGGGCTGACTGTCTGCCGTGGGACGAAATCGCAACACCAATCATCCCGCCTCACAACCAAGCAGGCTTCAGAGCAGTCGATCAGAATTGAAATGACCGGTATCATGATACCGCATGATCTATAGTTTCGGGATGTTGGACACGTATCCGGCTATGCACGATCATACACTTGCTCGTCGGGCTGCCTTCGGGAGCCACTAAATCGATGGCGTCGTCGGACAGATTTTCTGCGGTGATACGACAAACGGATTTCCCATGATGTCTCGACCGCGAGAGCAAGTTTGCAGGTAAGAAGAAGTGCCAGTTTAATCGGCGTTGCCTCGCCCGCAACACGATCGTCGGTGCGAATAACCAGCTGGCAACGGAAGGGTATCTTGCAAGTCGGCAGGGCTCGCCCGGTGATGGTGAACCTGCCCGTGAACTCCACCGATCGGGCCGGCGTCACGGGGATGAGCTACCGCATTCCGCCGGCCATCTTGGTGGAAGCAGGTAATCGCCGCAAGCCAAGCATCGCCGCGGCACCGATCAACGGTCCAGGCACTAAAAGCAAGAATGCCCAACGCCAGCCGCCAAACAATGCCGCCACGCGCGGGATCAACCCAATGACCAGCACGGTCAGCGCAAAGCCGAGCCCGAGTTGGACGGACAGCGCCGTGGCGACAAAGCGCCTGTCGCCAAGCTCCGTCACATTGCAGCGATCGGAGCATTCGTATGTCGACGCTGATGAGGTTCATATTCGTGCCCGAGCCAGATCCGATGCGCCCAGTCAGTCTTAAGCAAGATTCGTTCCAATTTTCTGTGCGGCGTCTGCAGCTGTGGCCCGGGCGAACGCGGTTAGATACATATTCTGGGCATCTCCTCGCTCGCCGCCGGCCACAATCATCCAGACAGTCGTTCGAATAGGGAGGACAACGACCGTTCTCGCGCGACTTCGACTGGATCTCTGCTTCCGGACATCTGAAGGCGCTGCGGCTGCGGAGAGCGCCACGGGAGAGCCACCATGCTTACCTGGACGAACTGCGGCTGAACTCTGCCTATCGCCCATCGCGACCTCCAGTTGGTCGCCGGAGATGTCCGGTTTTTGGCAATTGAACTCTACGACGAAGATAGGCGCGAAGGCGCCGTCCGCGCAGCGTCGCGTCATCGGCGCGATCAGCGCTAAGACCTACCTGCGTTCAAGCGATCCGCTTGGTGTTGCTCGGCTGGCGGGGGCTCTCAGAGCTAGTTCCTGCTATTGCTGCTGCAGGCCAGTGATCATGGCAATGATCTCGTTCTTATCGGTCTTCGCGGTCTCGCGAATTCCAATCTGCTTGCCACGCCTGAGAACACAGATGCGGTCGGAGAGCTTGAAGACCTGGTCGAGGCTGTGGCTGATGATCAGGATGCCGACATTGCGCTGCTTCAGCGACTGGACGATAGCCTCCACCCGGGCGGTTTCGGCAACGCCCAGCGCCGCCGTCGGCTCATCCAGCAGGATCAGCTTGCTTGCCCAATGCGTGGCGCGCGCGATCGCAACGCCCTGGCGCTGGCCGCCGGAGAGATCACGAATAGTGGCGTGGGCGGAGGGGATGCGCACATCCAGTTCCTTCACCAGTTTCTCGGTCTCGTCGATCATGCGGCGGCGGTCGAGCAGACCGAGGCGGTTCAGCGGCTCGCGGCCGAGGAACATGTTCATGTAGACCGTCTGCTGGTCGGCCAGCGCCAGGTCCTGGTAGACGACCTCGATTCCGTGCGCGCGCCCCATGGTGGCGTTCGACATCGTCACCGGTTTTCCTTCGATGACGATGGTGCCGGAAGAGGGCGGGTGGACGCCCGAGACGATCTTGACCAGCGTCGACTTGCCGGCGCCGTTGTCGCCGACGAGTGCAACGATCTCGCCCGGGAAAACCTCGAGCGAAAAACTCTCGATCGCGGTGATGCCGCCGAAATTCTTGCGAATGTCGTGCAGCTGAAGGATGGGCGCGCTCATGGTCATGTGTTTCTCCTAGACTGGCCAGGCATAGGGTTCACCGAACCCGTTCTCGATGGTTTCCACTTTCGGACAGCCCGTCGAAATGCCCGAAACGCCGACAATATGGGCGCGGGTGACGAAGGCCTGGCCACGGAAGCCGAACACGGCGCTGTCGCCAGGCTTCGGCGCGTTCGCGCCGGCGGCATCGACCATGGCGTAATAGTCGATCGCCGAGGGCGGCGGCACCTCGACGCTGCGCAGTGCCGAGCCTGCCGTCGTCGGTTCGGCCGAGACGATCGCCTTCACGTCATAGTCGGGGAAGATCGGGTCGATGTAGAAGCCGCCGCCAAGGCAATAGGCCTTGCCGCCGGAGAGATGCGAGACCTCGGTGAGATAGAGCACCGCCGGCAGCTCCGGCAAATCTTCCATGACATGCAGCGCGGTGGTGCCATGCAGTCCATTGCCGGGCTCGCACTGCGTCGCGCCCGCCTCGGCGAGTGCCGCCAGCATAACGCTCGAGGTGGTGCCCGGCGCGTTGATCTCGATGCCCTTGCGGCCTGTCTTGGCCAGCGCTTCCGCAGCTTTCGCGAGCGTCGCCAGATTGGGGGTCGGCAGCACTTTTCGCGAGGCATGGTCGAACAGCAGAGCAGGGAAAGTGGTGATGCCTGCGAAACGGCCGCCTTCGACGGCATCCAACCGGTCGGCGACATCGACGATGTCGGCGGCATCGAAACCGCCTTCATGGCCGCGATAGAAGATATCGCCTTCGGCGGCGATGCGGGCCAGCAGATCCTGCACATAGCCGGCCGCATTGGCGCCTGCTGCCGCTTCCCCGGCCTTGGTATCGTTGAATACGGTCCAGTAGTCCGGCTTGAAGGTTTTCGCCGCCGCCGCCGCTTCAAATTTTGCGACCTGCTGGAGATGGCCAAGATGGCCAAGCTTCATGCCTGCGTTGTGGGTGGCGCGGGCGCAAGCCATGTCGACGGCGACCGCGCGGTCGATGCCGCCGCGCATCACCGCCCGGCAGAACGACGAGGAGCGGCCGACCTGCTTTGTCATGGCGAAGATCTTCAGGCCGTTGCGGTTGGCTTCGTTCTTGAGAACCCTCGCATTGGCCTCAACCGTGTCGAGATCGAGCACATATGCATTGGCCGGCAGCTTACCTTGCTGGTGCAACCGGATAGCTGCTTCGATGAAAGCGGGGTTGCGCAGGCGCAGAACGTCGAGAAACATGGATGGCTTCCTTCAGCGGGATTTTTCGCGCAGCGACACGGCGACGGCGGTCAGGATGATCAGGCCGCGCACGATCATCTGGTCGGAGACCGACAGGCCCATCAGGATCAGGCCGTTGTTCAGCATGCCCATCATCAGCGAGCCGACCAGCGCGCCGACCACGGAGCCCTTGCCGCCATTGAGCAGCGTGCCGCCGACGATGACGGCGGCGATGACCGTCATCAGGTCGGTTTCGCCGAGCGTATATTTCGCTGCCTGCAGGCGACCGGCATAGAGCAGGCCGGCAAGACCGGCGAGCCCGCCGCTGATGGTCAGCACGGCGAGCCTGATCCTGGGCACGCTGATGCCCGACACACTTGCGGCGCGGGCATTGTCGCCGGTCGCCAGCACATGCGCGCCGAAACGGGTTTCGCGGAACACCAGGTGGCCAATGGCGACGGCAATCACCGACCACCAGACCAGTGAGGGGACACCGAGCAGCGAGCCGGAACCGAAGAAGCCGGTGAAAGCTTCGTTGGTCACCGAGATCGAGCGCAGGTCTGTCATCGAACGGGAAACGCCGGCAAACAGGCCGAGCGTCGCCAATGTCACCAGGAAGGAGGGCAGCCTGACATAGGCGACGAGGACGCCGTTGATGACGCCGATAAGCAGGCCGGCGCCGAGGCCAGCGACGATGCCTGCCGGCATGCCGTAAGCGTTGATGGTGACGGCGGCCGCAAGGGCCGCCACCGCCACGATCGAGCCGATCGACAAATCGATTTCGCCGGCCGACATGACGAAGACCAGGCCGATGGCCATGATCGTCACCGGCGTCGTCTGCAACACGATGTTCGATAAATTGCGGACGGTGAGGAAGCCGCTGTCCCTCAGCACAATGGCGAAGAACAGGAAGATCGCCAGGAAACCGAGGTAAACGACATATTGGTGCAGATTAAAGCGGCTGGCGAAGCTGCCACCGGCACTGGTGTTGGCACTGGACATTTCATCCCTCCGGTGGTGAGCGCTTCGCCTTGAGTCTATTTCATCGCGTCCGCGATGGCGGCTGGTACGTCCCTGTTGAGGGATTTCTTCCAACCGTCCTTAACCGTGTCCTTGGTGACGGCGATGGAATCGACGGCATAGAATGGCTCGGCCTTCTTGCCGACCAGCGAGCCTGCCGAGGCGCGCGCCAGCGTCACGCCGATGCTATAGGCCTCGTCGGCGACAAGGGCCGCGATGTTGCCGCCCTTGACCATGTCGAGTGCGGCAGGCTCGTTGAGGTCCAGCGTTACGATCTTGGTGTGGCTATTGCCGGCGCCGCGCAAGGCCGAGAGCACGCTCAGCGCCGGTTCGGCCCAGGTGACATAGATGCCGTCTAGGTCCGGATGCTGGGTGATCATCGCCTGGGCGATGTCTTCGCTGCGCGCCGGGTCGGCCATGCCGGCCTCAGCCTCGATCTTCATATCGGGATAGTCCTGCTCGATGGTCTTCTTGAAGGCCTGGTCGCGCTGATTGGTGACGTAGAAATCGGCATCGTGGAAGATGTAGCCGACCTTGCCCTTCTTGCCGAGCGCCTCGGCCATGGCGGTGCCGGCCTTGTTGCCCATCTGGAAGAGATCGTCGGAAACGATGGTGACATAGTCCGTGCCCTGCTTGTAGCCGGCCGGGCAATTGTCGACGAAGCCGAGCTTGACGCCGGCCTGGCGGGCCGGATCGTAGACCGAAGCTGCGGTTGCCGGGTCGACGGGAAGCGACAGGATGATCGATGGCTTTTTGGCCATCACCGTCTCGACATCGGCCTTCTGTCGCGCGGCGTCGAAACCGGCATCGGTCTGCGCGACCACCTCGATGCCGAGGCGCTTGAATTCGTCATGGGCACCGGCGTTGACGGCGTTGGTGTATTCGCTCATCTCGTGCCAGACGAGGGCGGCGGTAAACTTGCCGTCCTTGATCTGCTGCTCTTCGGCTGGCGTCAGCGTAAGGCTGCTCGCCGGCACCCGCTTTTCACCATTCGGTCCTGTGGTGACGCCTTCAGCGGCGAAGGCGTGCATGGCAAACAGGCTCGCCATTGCAGTCATGATTACAGATACTTTGCGCATGTCGGTTCCCTTTTTGTTGTGTCGAGGAAAAGCTCCGGCGCCGCGGGCCGCGCCGGAGCGAGAGCCTTACTTGGCCGCGTCGAGCACCGGCTGCGGCGCGTCGCGGTTGAGCGAGTCCTTCCAGCCCTGCGCGACGTTCTCCTTGGTCACGGTCAGGGCCGGGGCGACGACGAAGGCGGGTGTTGGCTGGCCGAGCAGCGACTTCATGCCGGAAGCAGCCATGGCCCGGCCAAGTTCATAGGCCTTGTCGGCGACGAGGGCTGCGACATTGCCGCCCTTGACCATGTCGAGCGCCACCGGCTCGGCGAGGTCGAGCGTGACGATCTTGGTCTTGGTGTTGCCGGCGCCGCGCAGCGCCGACAGCACGCCGTCGGCCGGCTCGGCCCAGGTCACGTAGATGCCGTCGAGATCGGGATGCTGCAAAAGCATCGCGTTTGCCAGTTCCTCGGCGCGGGCCGGGTCGGAAATGCCCTGTTCGGCGACGATCTTGATGTCGGGATAGTCCTTCTCGATGGTGGTCTTGAAGGCTTGGTCACGCTGGTTGGTGACGTAGTAGGTAGCGTCGTGGAAAATGTAGCCGACCTTGCCCTTGCCGCCGATCGCCTTGGCCATCGCGTCCGCAGCCTGCTTGCCCATCTGGAATAGATTGTCAGTAACGATCGAAGCGTAATCCGTGCCCTGCTTGTAGTCCTTGGGCAGGTTGGACAGGAACACCAGCTTGGTGCCGTCCTTGACCGCCTGACGGAAGGCTTCGGCCGAGGTGACCGGGTCGAGCGGCAGCGCCAAGATGATGTTGGGCTTGGCGGCCAGCGCCGTCTCGATGTCGCTGCGCTGGCGGGCGGCGTCGAACTGGGCATCCGTCTTGACCGCAATGGTAATGCCGGCGCGGGCGAATTCGTCGGTGGCGCCGGCGGTTACCGCATTGGTGAAATCGGACGAGGTGTGCCAGAGCAACGCTGCCTTGTAGCCCTTGTCCTTGAGCGCGGCGATGTCGGCATCGCTTAGGATCACGTCGGCGCTCGGCGTGGCGCTCTCGCCCTGCGGGCCGACCGTCTGTGCAAAGGCTGAGTTGGCGGCAAGCATCAATCCGCCGGCAAAGGCGGCGGCAATCAGTGTCTTCATCAGCATGTCAGTTCTCCCATTTTTTGCTTCGTTGGTGGTTCAAGTCGGCCACGCCGCAGTAGCGGGCCATGAAGGCGGCGAAGCCGACAATGCCGGCGAGATATTCCTCGACATCGACGTGCTCCTCGAACGTGTGGCAGTTCCTGATGTCGCCGGGCGCGCAATAGACGGCAGGAATACCGAGCTGATTGATGAAGAAGGGGGACTCCGACCAGAACGGCGCGCCCTCGATGACGCCGCGTCCGCTCATTGCGCCAGCCATCGCGTTGGACAGCATGGCGACTTCGGCGCGAGTTTCATCGATCTCGGCGGCGGTGCCGCCCAGCCTGTGGTCGCGGCCGGCCGGATAAGCGAACTCGATCGATATGTCCGGATCGGTGATGGCGCCGCGCACGGCGGCCTCGATCTCGGCGGCGGCGATGTCGAGGTCTTCGCCAGGCAACAGCTTGCGGATCAGCGACAGCGTGCAGCGCTCGGGAACGGCAATGTAGCCGCCGCCGGCAAGCCCGGTGATGAGCAGGAAGCCGCGCCCGACCAGCTTGTGCTCGGCGCGCGCGGCGACCTCATCCGAATGCTTCCAAAGCGCCGTCATCGCGGCATGGCTTGCGCGGAGCGCATCCTTGCCGAGTTCTGGCACGCCGAAATAGGCGGATTTGCCAGTAATCGTGATATCGGTGATGAAGAAGCCGATCTGCGCCGCATAGACGGCCAGGCGGGTCGGCTCGACATAGACGGTGAAATCGGGTGCTGTGACCTCGCCGGCCTCGATGCGTCCGACGAAGTGCTTGATCCCGGCGGAAATGCCGGTGCCGGGCTGGCCGCTCTCCTCATCGCCGACGAAAGCAAAGGCGACGTCGCCCTTGAGGCGAATGCCAGCCTTGTCGAGTAGCGCGAGTGCCGCAAGCGAAGCAGTGATGCCGGCCTTGAGGTCGCCGGAGCCGCGGCCCCAGACAGCGCCATCAATGATCGGGGCGGCGAACGGATCCTCACGCTCGGTGCCTGCCCAATGCTCACGCCAGCCGTCGACATGGACGGTGTCGGTATGGCCGATGAACAGGAGGCGCTTGCCCCGGTCGGCACCTTGGCCTGCGCCCTTGCGCTCGCCCCAGATGTTTGGTCGGCCGGGCAGGAATTCCGTCCTGGTCAGGCCGCTGAGGTCAAGATCGCGCATCCTGGCTTCGAGGAAGTCGACGAAGTTGGCTTCGTTGCCGGTGATGCTCTCGCGGCCGATGGCGCCGCGAAACAGCGTCAGTGCGTCGTCACGGTCGAGCGCAGCCTGCAGGTGGGCGGTGATATCGTGAGTCATATCGCGGCCTCCTTCAGGGCGGCGGCCTGGGCAGGCGGCAGGGAAATCCGGCCATCCGGCGCGTCGACGCCGAACAGCGTGTTGTGCAACTGGCCAAGGCCGATTGCCGCCGCGCCAATGAGGGCTGCGCGTGCGCCGAGTTCGCTCGCCTCGACCGTGACCGGATAGGGGAAGCATAGCGGCAGAAGTGCCTGCACCCGAGACAGGATCTCGGGCCGCAGGCCAATCGAGCCGCCGAGGATGACCTTTTCCGGATTGGCGATCGCCGCGATTGCGGCGACGCCTTGCGCCAGATGGCGGGCGGTTTCGTCGAGCACTGCGAGTGCGTCCTTGTCGCCACGCGCGGCATTCTCGAATATTGCCGGCACGGAGACCTGCCTGCCGGTGAGGGCGTGGTAGCTATCAGTCATGGCGTGGGTGGCCACGGCGCGTTCGAAGGCGCCGGTGCGCAGCGATTCCTCCGCGAAGGGATCAGCACCAATCGGCATGAAGCCGATCTCGCCGGCGGCGTGCGCAGCACCCCGCACCAGATGGCCGCCCAGCATCAGCCCGCTGCCGACGCCGGTGCCGAGCGCGATGTAGGCTAGATTGTCGATGCCTTGGCCCTGGCCGAGCCAGTTCTCGCCAAGCACGGCGAGGTTGACGTCGTTCTCGATCATCACCGCGACGCCGAGCGCCTTTTCGAAGGCATCCAGCACATTCATCGTGTCGAACCCGGCAATGTTCGGCGCCAGTAGAATGCGGCCCGTGGCCGGGTCAGGAGCGCCAGGCGCGCCGATGACGGCGAGGCGTATCTTCTTGCGCGCGACGCGCTGTCTGGCGGCGGCATCGAAGGCCAGCGCTGCAATCTGATCGACGACGAACTGGCCACCGCGCGGATCGGTCGGCGTGGCGGCTTCGGCAAAGATCTGGCAGGCAAGGTCGGTCAGCGCGACCCGCACCTTGGTGCCGCCAAGGTCGACGGCGATGATATAGGCGGCGTCGTGGACCAGTTCGTAGGTGACGGCGGTGCGCCCGACATGGCCGCTGGTGCGGCCGGTTTCCTGGACCCAGCCTTCCTGCTCGAGCCCGCGCATGATTTCAGAAATGGTCTGCTTCGACAGGCCGGTCAGCTTGGCTATCGAGGCGCGCGAGATCGGCCCGCCCTGGACGATCGCTTCCATCACAGAGCGCTGTGAGAACTGACGGGATATGCGCGGCAGGTCAGTCACATCGAACCTCGATTAATTCGTTCTATGACCGAACTTATTATTGGAAATTGGACTTGTCAATGTTTGGGTATCGGTATGCCTCATGAAACCGAAGGCGGCGTATCTCATGGCCATGCGATGCATAAGGTGCATGCTGCCCGGCGGCATTGTTCAGCAGGCCTCGACCGACAGAACTGTTGCCGGCACTAGTCAGCTCTCAGGGTGTTGGTTGCCCCCGGGATGACGATATGAGGCGCATTGCGGTCCGGCAGCATAGAAACTACTTCATTGGCACTCCCGCGGCCACCAGGTCGGCCACCTGTCGATCAATCACTGCAGGATTGATATGGAACGTCATATCGCGCCACCGCGTCGCCTTAAGCCACGGTTGCATGGCAAGCGCCTTGAGGACTTCGCTGCGTGCAGCGACAGTTTTTCCAAGATGGACATCGTTGATGGCACGTAGCAGCGGAACAGTGATCAGGAAGTCTGACGCCTTCGTGATCAGGGCATCAGATTCGGCGTACTTTTCGATATCAGTCAGGGCATTCGCCTTCATCACCAGATAATAATCGGCGAAGTTTGGATCGTTCCTGAGCCCGTATTCTGCTCGCTCAATCGCCTTGTCAGTCAGGCCGCTGAAGCGGGCTGCTGATGAAAGGTCGCCGATGAGAAACGCGTCTCCGGGCGAAAGCGCGATCACCTCGTCGGCCCTGCGCAGAGACAGATCAAATTTCCCCTGATAAGCAGTGACGTAGACGGATGACCACAAGCAGCTTTTTCTTGCGTCGGGGCCGAGGTTAGCCCGCGGAAGAATCCTTGCTTCCAGTTCAGACGCCATGCGCCAATGCTCTTCAGGCTTATCGTCAAAAGCGAGGCCAGCCGCCAAGACGTGATCCCAGGCCAGTCCGCACGATAACAGCGACGAATCGGGAAATTTGGCCAAGCCCTCAAGAATTATGTCCGTCGCCTTTACCAGGCTCTCGGGCGTAAACTGCCCAAAGAAGAAATTGGATCGAAGGAAGAAGTCGTACTCTTCAAGATCCGGTGTGTCCTTTTCCCAGACCTTCTTGTACTCCATGTCGTACATTTTTCCGCGCTGGCCACCAAGCGTGCCAATGATTCGTTCGATCGCCTCGTCCTGAATCACAAGGGGATTGCTTCCAGAGCGATCGAACTTTTCCGCCCAGAGATTTTCGCCTGTGCGCGCGTCGATCAGCTGTGCAGTGATCCGCACCCGGTCCGTCTCTTTCCAGATACTGCCCTCAATCACGTAGGCCACGTTCAACTCTTGGCCGATCTGGCGGACATCGGTTGGCTTGTCCTTATAGACGAAGCTCGAACTATGCGAGAGTACCTTGAGTTCGGTGACGCCTGCCAGCATCGAGATCAAATTGTCCGTCATGCCGTCGCTAAAATAATCTAGCGTCGTGTCGCCGCTCATGTTCTTGAATGGCAAAACTGCCACGGTCGGGATGCCACCATGGCCTATCTCGCGCTTTATTCCATAGAACTGCCACCACGCCAGGACCGCTGTGACTGTTAAGACCAGCACTAGGAAGGTCGCTACGACTGGCAGCCACGACCGGCTGCGGCTTGTGCGCATGGGCTTGGCCTTGCCGTCGGTCGTGACACGGTATGCCTCAACCGGCTCCGCGATGTTCTTGACCTTGCGCGGGCCCATCGACTGAAAGCCGAAAGCCAGCTTCTTCTCAACCTCGCGCGCGACCTTCGCCGACACCCAGATACCGCCAGGCTCAGCAAGTTGTTCTAGTCGCGCCGCGATATTTACGCCCTCGCCAAACCGATCGTCACCCTCGACAATCACCTCGCCAAGATTGACGCCGATGCGCACTTCCACGCGCTGGTCTTTCGGCAACGAGGCGTTTCGCTCGGCCAGCCCACGTTGCAACGAAACTGCGCATTCCATCGCCTCGACGACAGAAGAAAACTCCGCCAGCAGACCGTCGCCCATCAGTTTGAAGATAGTGCCATGATGACGCGTTACTGTCGGCTCGAACGGTTCCTTATGACCGGCGCGCACCCGTTGATGCGTACCCGCCTCGTCGCGCTCCATCATGGTGGAATATCCGACGACGTCAGCAGCAAGGATGGCGGCGAGCTTGCGGTCCATGGCGGAGCACTCTGTCGGCGGCCAAACTCGGAGGCGAGGTGGCAAATCCTGCCGGGCTCCGATCAGTTTCGCCGAAAGCTGGCTGGCGGCTTCCAGTGTGAAGTGTAAGTGAGCGGACATTCAGCTCGGCGCAGGCTTTGTCCTCACCTGACCCTTTCGAGACATTCGCCTAAAGCGAAAATTCCTTTGCCAAATGCGTACAACTCACCGAGCGTACCCGATACTCGCGATCCCAATTCCCCCCACCAGGATCAGGCTTACGGCCCACACAATGTCGAGATTGAACCAGCTTTGTGAGATGAACTTGGGTCCGAGCCATCGATAGACGACAATGGCGATAATGCCACCGCTTACAATCATGGCGGCCGTATGGACCACGGAGACGGTAGTGGCGGTGATCAGATTACCGGTCACGAGCGTGGCAGCCGCCTGGTGTCCAACATCAAGTTCCCCGGCCTGGCACAGGCCCAGATAAATCGGCACCAGCATCAGCCCGGCGCCATGCGCGGTGGCGGCCGCGAAGGACCACAAGGCCAGTTGCGCCGGTGGGATCCGGGCAAGAACGCGCGGGTGGCGCCGGTTGATCAGGAGATAGAACCCGGCTGCAATCACGATCAACCCTGCCGCGATGCGGATCTGTCGTTGCCAGACAATCAGCGTTAGCATCGCGCCGAAGGGCAGCAGGATACCGATCATTGCCACAAAGTGTCCCATGGCCAAAAGGCCGAGCGCCCGGAACAATTCGCCGGCACGTCTGCTCAACAGTCCGGCCGAGACGGCCAACGGCCAGCCCATGCCGGGATTGACGCCGTGATAAATGCCGCTGGCGATGACGGCCAGCCAGAGGCCGGTCGTCGTCCACTCGCTCATCGCTTCATTGACCCGAGCCGTCGGTTACACCGACGGATAGCAGAAAGAATCCGTCGAGCAATCACCGCCTTCCAGACGAATCTGATGCGAGCGATACCCCTTGGGAAACTTGACATAAAAGTCCTTGTCCAGGGTGATCCCACCGTTCTCGCCGACATCGGCCTTGACCATGGCTGCCGGAATACCATCGGGATAGAACTGGTCGTCCCAGGTAGAATACAGGGAGTTGGTCCAGTAAACGCGTTTGCCGTCGCGGCTGATCTCGACCATCTGCGGTCCGCCCCTGTAGTCGCCGCCGGGATGCTTGGTCTTGCGCGTGATGCCGCCAATATGGACGGACCCTGCAAGCTTGGGCCTCATCGGATCGGTCACATCATATTGGCGCATCTCGCCGGTGCCCCAGCAGGATACGTAGAGGAAGCGGTCATCGAGTGACAGGTCTATGTCGGTTACCAGCGGCGGGACCGCCTCGAAGCCCCGCAGAAGCGGGGGGAGGTCATCTGTCGCAGTTGCCTCGGGCGGGATAGTCGCCGTCTTTTCGCAATGGAATTTGCCGCGCTCGCGCCACCATGTCCAGATCGATCCCTCGAGGTTTGTGGTGTCAACGACCACTCCAATGAAACCGTATTCCTTTATTGGGTCATGGGCGGGGCGGACTTCCAGTGCCATCTGGTGATTGGCTCCCAGATCAATGGTCTGCACGTTCCTGCGTTCGCGCAAATTCCAGAAATGCAGCCGGTGTCCGTATTTGTTCGACAGGAGGTCTTCCGGGACGATGCCGTTTTCGAACTGGGGCGGAAGTGCCCACTCGCTCGACACCATGTAGTCGCGCGGCAGGTTCCACCAGAAATCATACTGCTTGTCCTGCGGCCCGCGGTCGATCTCGTAGCGCCCGATGACATCGAACGTCTGGCAATCCATGACAAAGATGCCGGGAGGTCCGTCGGTGCCGTCAGGGCCACCGCCCCCAAGCGTCGAGACATAAATTCCTTCCGGACCGCAGTGAATCGTATGAGGCCTGGAATAGCCCGTCTTGGCAAACACCTCCTCTGGCTCGATGATCTTGTGGATCTTGGCCTTGGTCGGTCCGCCCTTGGTGTCTATGACGTAGATGCGCGAAGATCGCATACCGGGAATGATCAGAAAGCGGCGCTCGAGAAACGGGTGGCCGTTCAGCGGCGAAAGGGCCGAAGAGCAGGCGTTCCAGCCAAAATGGTGAAACTCGTCGCCCTTGTTCGGCATGATCACGCTATGGACGACCTTGCCGTAGTCCCTCGACTTCGGGTTTACGTCAACTATTGCTAGTCCATCAGGCTGAGAGAAGTCGGCACTCAACATCAAAGCGTAGGCAAAGTTTTCGACTGGCGCCTGCATTGCGAGCTTGGCAGTCGCGTGGAAAGTCGGGTCTGGCCGTACAGTCATTGTCGTCCTCCCTTGGCGGATTTAGCAACCCGACCGACAATCAGGGGCAGACCTGTGATGCGCTTGGATGCCCGCCGAAAACGTCGGGACGCCTTGTTTTCCGCACGCTATTTTCGTGCGGCTTTTTGAAGAATCTCACGGATCTTGGAGAACTGCAATCTCGACTTGTTTGACCGCGAGGCACTCTGTGAGCGACGAGCGCGTTGCCCGCCCACACGCGGTGGAGCGGGGCGAGCGCTGCCGACTTCCGCGAATGTCGGCTTTCACGATCAATCTCTATCAGCCTCGCGCAGGCGTCACTGACGTGGCGGTCAAACTCGCCCACCATATCCGACCAACTAGTCAACCGCACGCAGCGCGCTGCGTGACCCGGAACCTGGGATGGTTGGCTGCACATACCACGGCCTAACCACAAGCTGAGAAGGTCCGAGAAGGGCTCACGACCTTCCCGCGGTCTTGCCTCAGGGATGTCCGCAAGCGTCGGAACGCGACCTCTGTGACAGTGACGACGAAGGTCTGGAAGTGGCGCTGTCGAGGCGACCGGATGCAGTTTGCCGGAATTCAGTTGCTAACGGGCTGTACGGCTCATTCGGGTGGATAGGGGGCCCGTTTGGCTCGCCCAACATGCAAGGAGTGCCATGAAGCGGTTGTTGAGCGACCCAGGTGTCTGATCCGCTGCTGGCGCGGGCAGCGTCCGAGTTTTGAAGCCAGCGGTCTCGAACTGTATGAACCAGTTCGTACGAACGGCGCTGTCCCGAAAACGGAGGAGAATATTCGATGTCGTGGAAACTCGATGAGACTGTGGAAACATCTGCGGGCGCTGTTGCAACGGGTCGACTTGGCCGTGGGCCTGCCCTCGTGCTGGCCCACGGCTGGCCGTGGTCTTCGTTCTCATGGCATCGGATTATTCCGGAGCTTGCAAGGCGGTATCGTGTGCATTGGTACGATATGCCCGGATACGGGCGATCCGACAAAGCCGCGGAGAAGCGCACGTCGCTCGATGTGCAAGGTCAGGTATTCGCCGAGATACTTGCGCATTGGGAACTCGAGCAGCCGATGGTCGTTGCCCATGATTTCGGTGGAGCAACGACGCTACGGGCGCATTTGCTGCATGGCTGCGACTTCGAGCGGTATGTTCTGATGAATGTCGTCGCGATGCGCCCTTGGGGATCGGAGTTCTTCGATCATGTCGGTCGCAACGTGGATGCCTTTCTGGGCCTGCCGCCGCATATCCATAGAGCGCTCGTGGAGGCCTACATCAAGGGGGCGATCGTAAACGACATCGACCCTGGAGATTTCGAGAAGCTTGTCGAGCCGTGGCTTTCCGAGGAGGGACGAGGAAGCTTCTATCGGCAATTCGCGCAAGCCGATGAAAAATATACCGCCGAGGTCGAGCCGATGTTCGGGGATATTCGGTGTCCGGCAAAAATAATCTGGGGCGAGGACGATCCATGGGTCCCGCTGGAGCGAGGCAAAACGCTTCATGCGCTGATCCCGCTGCCCGGCGTCGGCCACTTGCCTCAGCTCGAAGCCCCGCATCTTGTTCTGGAACGGCTGAACGCGTTTCTATCGCCCGAAGGCGAAGCCTGGTGAAGGGAGCGACCCTTGGGAAGGGGAACAATGTCAGCTTCGGGGCCGTTGCATCTCGTTGATGGCCGGCTTGCGAGGGTCAGCAACGGGTCGAGCCAAGGCGTAGCGCGAACGGCGGCTCTGGAGAAGCGCCAGGAAGGTCGGCAATTGGCGCAACTACGCCCTCAAGCGCGGTCGCCGGTAATGTCCGCTGTAAGGCGGTGGCACATCTAACTTTAACGGCCGACATGGGGCGCGATCCGGCCTGTCGCGAACGCGAACTTTTGACCCCAAAGCCCCCATTTGGCGGCGAACCCATAGACGGCCTCTTCTGGCGCTAGTTGCCCGTTCCGGCGGCCGGCTCAAACGGCAAGCCCTGACCCAAACGAGCCATTCCGGTAGGCAAGCACTAATGTCTCGAATGTGGTAGACTACGACATTGGTTACACCTCGCCGTATCAGCGGTCCATCAAACGTGCGGAAGAAGGGATTTGCTGGTGAGGTCGGTTTCCTTTCAGAACAACCAATACTATGATCCGCTGGGGCGAGGCCGACAATGGATCGCAAGCTTTCCGCGATTTTAGCCGCAGATGTAGTGGGCTATTCGTCTCTGATGGAGCGCGACGAGGCCGGTACATTCGAGCGCCTTCGTGCCGGACGCAAAGAACTGTTCGAACCCGAAATCGCTCGCCACCACGGCCATATCTTCAAGCTGATGGGCGATGGGATGCTGGCCGAATTCGGCAGTGTCG
>NZ_JAMYMV010000072.1:0-28099 GCF_040318715.1 Mesorhizobium sp. M1050
GCGGATCGAGATCGGCCTTCGGCACAGCGGCGAAATCGATCGGCTCCAGCAGGCCGTCCTTGGCCGCCTTGATGGCGAAATCCATTTCGACGTCGACGACATCCCAGTTGACGCTGCCGGCGTCGACCATGGCCTTCAGCTTGCCGTAGTCGGTCGGGCCGTCCTGCATGACTTTGATGCCGGATGCGGCCGCGAACGGTTCGGCCCAGGTTTTGGTCTGCGCTTCCTGGGTCGTCCCGCCCCAGGACGTGAACACCATGTCCTCGGCCTGTGCGGCCGTCGTTGCCAGAACTGTCGTTGCCAGAAATCCGGCCAGAATGCCGGTGATGATCAGTTTCATGTCGTTCTCCTCTGTTTGTTTTGGTTGTTTTCTGTTTGCGACCGACGTTTTCGCCTTGATCGCGTTTCCCCGGCCAGTGGCGGCTACCGCATGACGAAAGGATCGGGAATCGGGTCGTCCGAGGTGCGTATCCACACCGACTTCGAACGCGTGTAGTCGCGGATCGCGTCCATGCCACCCTCGCGGCCGAGCCCTGACTGGCCATAGCCGCCGAACGGGACCAGCGGCGAGACGGCCCGGTAGGTGTTGACCCAGACCACGCCGGCATGGATGCCGCGCGCCATGCGGTGGGCTTTCGCGAGATTGGTGGTGAAGACGCCGGACGCCAGGCCGAACGGCGTGTCGTTGGCAAGCGCCAGAGCTTCGACTTCCGTATCGAAGGCGAGTACGCTGAGCACGGGGCCGAACAGCTCCTCGCGCACGCAGGGCAGGCCGGTATTGTCATTGGCATCGATGATCGTCGGTGCGTAATAGAGGCCGCCGTCGTGGCCGGCGGGCCGTTCGCCGCCGGTGACCAGCCGCCCACCTCCGGCAAGGCTTGCCGCAACGATCTTCTCGATCCAGTCGCGCTGCCGCGAGGTGGCCAGCGGCCCCATTTCGGTCTCGGGGTCCTGCGGATCGCCGATCCGGATCGCTTCTGCCTTGTGCCTGAGCCGGGCGAGGAATTCATCCTTCACCGAACGCTCGACCAGCAAGCGCGAGCCGGCGACGCAGCTCTGGCCGGTGGCGGCGAAAATGCCGGCGACAACAGCGTTGGCGGCGCTGTCCAGATCGGCATCGGCGAACACCACGACCGGGCTTTTGCCGCCAAGCTCAAGCGTCGTGAAGGCGAGATTTTCCGCCGTGTTCCTGACGATCTGTCGGGCCGTTGCCGGACCACCGGTGAAGGCGACACGGGCGACGAGCGGATGGCTGGTCAGGCGGTGACCGCAATCATGGCCGAAGCCGGTCAGGATGTTGACGCTGCCCGCGGGAAAGCCGGCCTCATGGACGAGCTCGGCAAAGGCGAGCAGCGGGGCGGGGCCGTCCTCGGACGCCTTGAGGACGACGGTGCAGCCGGCGGCAAGCGCCGGTCCGAGCTTGACGGCGGACAGGAAGAGTTGCGAATTCCAGGGCACGACGGCCGCGACGACGCCGATCGGCTCGGGCCGGATCGTCACCTCCATATCCGCTTTGTCGATCGGGACGAACGAGCCTTCGTGCTTGTCGGCCAGCCCGCCATAGTAACGATAATAGTCGCCGACATAGGCGATCTGGGCGCGGGTCTCGCGGATGATCTTGCCGGTGTCGCGCGTCTCGAGTTCCGCCAGCCGATCGGCATTGGCGACGACGAGATCGCCGAGCCGCACCAGGAGCTTGCCACGCGCGGTCGCCGTCATCGCTGCCCACGCGCCGGAGCGCAGCGCTCGATGAGCGGCATTGGCGGCGCGGTCGACATCATCAGACGATGCGGCGGGCATTCTTGCCCATGCCGTGCCGGTCGACGGGTCGATGCTGTCGAAGGTCGCGGCCGCCTCGTCAAAGCTGCCGTCAATGTAGTTCCTGAATTGAGCGGTCCTCATCGCAATCCCGCCTTCGGTCCGGAAAAGGCCGGCATCACCCTGTCGATGAAGAGCTGCAGCGCTTTCTTCTTGCGCGTATGGGAAAGGCCGCTGTCGATCCAGATCGAATACTGATCGTAGCCGAGCGCCTCGTAGGCCTTCAGTCTGGCGATCACCTCGTCGGCTTCGCCGATGACGAGGTTCTGCCTGATCTTGTCCGGCGCATATTGCGGCATGGCCGCGATCTCGTCGTCGGCCAGCGGCTCCAACATGCCCTGGTGCACCGGTTTCTTGTTCTGGAACCAGGCGCCGAACTGGCAGTAGAACTGCGACAAATCCTGCGCGAGGCGGTCGGCGTCGGCCGCGTCCTCCGCGACGAATGTATGCATCAGCAGCATGATTTCCGGCCGCGTTATGTCGGGATGGGCTGCACAGGCGGCGTTGAAGCGCTCCATCAGGCTAGCCACTTCGCCATCGCCGGAGGCCAGCGGCGTCACCTGCACATTGCATTTGCTGACGACCGCGAAGTCGTGCGAGTTCGGATCGCGCGCGGCCACCCAGATCGGCGGATAGGGGTTTTGCAACGGCTTGGGCGACGAGGTGGTCGACGGGAACGACCAGAACTCGCCGGAGAGTTCGAAATCGCCATCCCACAGGCCGCGGATCGCCGGCACCATCTCGCGCATGCGCTGGCCCGCGCCCCAGGCATCGAGGCCGGGAAAAAGCCGTTGGTATTCGTAAGCGTAGGCGCCGCGCGCGATGCCGATGTCGAGGCGGCCGCCAGAGATCACATCGGCCATCGCCGCTTCGCCGGCAAGTTTGATCGGGTGCCAGAATGGCGCGACGATCGTTCCGGTCCCCAGCCGGATGCGCCTCGTCTTGGCGGCGAGCCAGGCAATGTTGATGAACGGGTTCGGCGAGATGGTGAATTCCATCCCGTGATGCTCGCCGATCCAGGCAGTCTCGAAGCCGGCTTCTTCGGCCTGCACAACCAATTCTTCCAACTCACTGACAAGCTCGGAATGCGGCTTGGCCAGATCCGATCGCTCCATATGGACGAAAAGCGAGAATTTCATCAGCGTCACCCTTGACCGGAAAGAAGAACTGGCAAGGGCTTCGCGAGCGGCCGGACTTCGCCTTCGACCTCGTTGCCGACATAGACGCCGAATGCATCCTCCGTGCGTTCGCGAACATAGCGCAAAAGCATCGAGCGCACCGCCGGATCGGCAATCCTGAGATCGGCGATTTGGTTGATGTCGACAAGACGGGCCTGCCGATCGCCTGAGGCGGGGGCCTCGACCGTACTGCGATAATAGACATGCGTGCGCGAGGGGTCGGCGGCATCGTCCCACACCGCGAACAGGAAGCCGAGCTGCGCATCGATGCCGCTGGCGGCAAGGCGCCCCTTGAGGCTGCGGGCATCTCTCGGTGTCCCCAGTCCGCGCCCGGCCGGCAGTTCATGAAACCCATCGGAGGTTTCGAAGACCAGCACGCGGCCGTCGTTCTCGAGAATGACGCCCACTTCCGTATCTGGCGGCGCTGCCGCCAGCGCCTCCTGGCTGAGGCCGGGCGTCACATAGGTGCCCCGGCAATAGCCAAGCGGCTGCGCGCCGTTATGATTGAAATCGCGAACGCGGCCGATCAGGATCGAGTGATCGCCGGCGTCGACCAACTGCTGCATGGCACAATCGAAGACCGCGACGGAACCGTCGATCAGCGGATTGCCGGTCTGGCCCGGTTGCCAGGCAACGGCCGCGAACTTGTCCGCGGCCTTGGAGGCAAAGATGCCGGAATGCGCTTTCTGGCTCTCGGACAGGATGTTGATGGCGAAGCCTTTCGATGTCGAGAAGGCGCTGTGTCCGAGCGCCTTCTTGGCGATGCAGACAAGCACCAGCGGCGGTTCGAGCGAGACCGAGGTGAAGGAGTTGGCGGTGAAGCCGCGCGGCTCGCCTTCCGCACTAACCGTGGTTACGATGGTGACGCCGGTCAGGAAGGAGCCGAGAGCGCGCCGGAATTCGCCGCTGTCGAAGGCGGGAGCGGCATGCGGTGCCGCGGCTTCGAGGTCGAGAAAGGTGCTGATGTGTTTGGTCACTTTTTCGGGGGAAGCCATTGCCATCATGTGCCTTTCTCCGCTGAGCACCAGGCATTGGCCGTGCGGCGCGAGCCTTGCCATCGCCGCCGACATGACGGGGGTCGAATTGCTGTCGTCAGACCCGGTCATGAACAGGGCCGGTACGGCCAGCCCGGCCAGAGTATCGGCATGCTCGGCATCGGCATGGGCAAAAAGGCGATAGGTGCGCGCGTAGCCTTCCGGGTTGACGCCTTCGAGAGCCGCGCGAGCTGTCGCCGCGGCACTCGCCAGGCTCTCCGGCAGCGGATCACCGAACCAGCGGGCCAGCGTTGCCGCAATGGCGGAAGCATCGCCCTGTGAGCTCAGCGCTGCCGCTCGCTCGCGTACGGCCTGTGCCAGGGCGCCGGGGCGGCGGAAGACCGCGTTGAGGCAAACGATGGAGCGCACGCGCGACGGCGCGCGAAGGGCGATTTCGAGGGCGATCAGCGCGCCCATCGAATGGCCGACGATCGACACCGAGGCGAGACGGAGATGGTCGAGCAGCCGCAGCGCCTGATCGGCGAAATCCGACAGGGTGGCGTTTTCCGGCGGCAGCGGCGAGCTGCCATGGCCGAGCATGTCGATGGCAATGAGATCGTGGTGGTCTTTCATCGACGTGATCTGATCGTGCCAGATCGTCGCATTCATGCCGACGCCGTGAATGAGCAGGACCGGCGCGCCGGAGCCGGCGCGGATGAAGCCGGTTCCATCGGGCGCCGTGTCCGTGACCCAAGCTGGGGCGGCGATGTCAGCCATGCAGGTCCCCGACCTCCTTGAGGTCCTGATAGCGGTCGCCGATACGGTGATGCGGGCAGCCGCCGATCGAAGCGCCAAGCGCCACCACCAGTTCGTCAGGGGCGGGGGCGTCGCCGACCTGGAAATGAACGGTCAGATAGTGCGAGCGGCGGCCCTCGTCGTTCTTGTCCATCAGCGGGATCATGATCGGCGTGTTCGGCCCACCGCGCAGATTGGTGAAGGCGAGATAGGTCTTGGCGCCAACCGCGCGACGGTAGTGATTGCCGAAATGCAGCGTATGGATCAGCGCCGATGCATGCTCGATCTCGCCCGACGTGCCGCAGATGGCGGCCTTGCCGTAGCCTTCGATCGCCTCGCCCGAACCGGCGACAGCAATGATCTCGCGCGTCAACAGTTCGCCGAGTACGGGAGCGATGGCGCGGATCTCCGGCGAAAGGTCCTCGGTGAAGCCGCGGCCGGCCCAAGGGTTCGTCAGCACCGCGGCGACGCCGATCAGCCGCAACGGCTGGGGTGCGGCCCTGCCGCCCTCGATCAGGGTGTTCTCGACGTAGGTGACGGTCTTTCGAATGGCCGGTTTCATGAAGTCCTCGGTCGCGATGGCGCCCATCCCGGCGCCATCGTCACTGTGTCATCTTATGGTATACCATGCTATCGAGCGCCAAGAACCTTGTCAACCGGCTACGGAATCTGTTTTGTGACGGCGCAAGCGAAGCGGAGAAAAAATGTCAGACGATACGCTGCGGATCGACCGCTCTGCCAAGACGCTGAGGACCCTGGCGCTGGAGCGCATGCGCGAGGCGATCATGGGCTTCCATTTCCAGCCTGGTGAAAGGCTGGTCGAGCGGCCGCTTTGCGACCAACTCGGGGTGAGCCGTTCGGTGGTGCGCGAGGTTCTGCGGCAACTGGAGGCGGAAGGGCTGGTGCAGATGATACCAGGCCATGGGCCGGCCGTCGCCAAGCCGGATCTCGACCGCACCGATGAAATCTATGAGCTGCGGGCGCTGCTGGAGGGGATCGCGGCACGGACCTGCGCCTTGTCGGCCACCGACGCGCAGATCGCCTCGCTCGATGCCGCCCTAACGAACCTGCTCGACGCCTGGGCGTCACGCGCGCCGGTCGAGGTGATGCGAGCGACGACAAAGTTCTATGAGACGCTGTTCGGGGCGGCCGACAAGCAGATTGCCTGGGAAATCGTGACAGGACTGAATGTCCGCATCAACCAGTTGCGCTCGATGACCATCGCGTCGGAGAACCGCCGCGAGCCGGCGATCTCTGAAATGACCGAAATCATGGATGCCATCCGATCGCGCAAGCCGGACGAGGCGGAGGCTGCGGCCCGGCGGCACGTCGAATCCGCCTGGCAGATCGCACGCAAAACGCTGCGTCCTGGCTGATTGCAAACGCTGGCAGTGGCGCGGCGCCTGTCGAGAGGCTGCGGGCCCCAAAGCCCGACAACGAAGCTTGATAAGTCAAGCTGCGCCGGTCTCGCCGATCAGCCTGACATATTCGGCCTCGGGGTCGCCGTAACTGCCATTGGCGAGCTCGATCAGCCCGGCGCGGTCGCGAATGATGATCTCGCCCCGGCGCGCCCGGATCAGCGCGCGACCTTCGAGCAGCTGGAGGGCGACGGTTACGCCTGGCCGCCTGACACCAAGCATGATGGCCAGGAATTCGTGCGTGATAACAAGGTGTTCGCCGCGAACCCGGTCGTCGCACATGAGCAGCCACCGCGCCAGCCGCTCCTCCAGCTTCAGCCGTGCATTGACGAGCGCGGTGCAGCCGGTCTGGGTCTGGAGCGTGTTGACGAAGCGCAGCAGGAACATGCGCAAGGTCGCGCTTGCCGTCAATGCTGCATTGAAAGGGCCGGCTTCGATGCGGATCGCTTCTCCTTCGAGCTGCACGAAGCAGGCATGCGCGGAGCGGTCGTCGCCCATCACCAGTGAAGTGCCCGTCATGCCTTCGAAGCCGATGAAGCCCACTTCGGCCTCCTGGCCGCTCGTCGTCCTGGCGACCACCGAGCCAATGCCCTGTTCGATGAAGTAGACGGCTTCGATCGGGACGTTGGGAGTCGCCAGCATCTTGCGCAAAGGCAAATCGCAGCGCTGCATATGCGGCTGGAGCAGCGCAAGGTCATCCGCGCTCATCCGCCTCAACAGCTCATTTCGGTATTGCTGGTTCTTGCCGAGGTCCGGCCTATCGGAATTAGTCATGGCGCAGCCCAATGCAGGGCAAGAGCCATCCGATCTCGCAACCTTCCGCGCCTGTAAAAACGTGCGGACGATCGCATACGGGCTCTGGACAAAAAAGGCTACGAATTCGGTGCACGACGCCCCCTAACGCCGCTCGCATACGAAAAGATCGACCCAAACGTTAGTGTCGGAAACGTACCAAGCGCCGCTTGGTACGAAACCGACATATTGGCGGACGGCGCGGATCACGGGCAGGCCGATAAAAATCGTCGGCTAACGACAAAAGCGCCCGCTGCACCCGGCCCAGCGAACCCTCAGAAAGTCGGTCTACGACACAGTCTTCCGCGGGAGAATTGTACGATCCATACAGTGATCACGCCAATATTGACTCTCCCCGCAGCCAAATTAACTTTTTGACCCACAACGTCTGGCGGTGGGGTGCTGCCCGGAGCGGGGTTCTTATGTCGAGCCTTAACAAGCGCCATTCCTGCTTTCATCCTAACGATCTGCAGCTGTGCCAACGCGTCTTCGATCAGGTCTGCTTCGAACGCAAACTTGACCGGATGTCGCTGGAGCCGGACGTGCAGGAGCTGGCAGCCACGGTGTTTGTTCTTTTCGAGAATGGCTGCAGGATTGAAACCGAATTGCTCGACAGTTTCAGGCGAACACGCCAATAACCCGCGCCAGTGAACAGGGGTCACGTCCGCGACGCCCGGATTTGAAAGCGAGCCTTACGACACCGCGATCTTTGCAAAGGGCAGCGTGTTCGAAACAGCGTCGAGCACAAGCTCACCTCACGTCGATAGCTTTGCTTGTCGCTTTTCGGATGCCGGGCTTGCGCTTTGCCGCCCCGTCAAGGCCTGCGACGAAAGCCGCAGTTCTCGCAGCCGGGCTGTCTTTGCCTGACGCGCCTGGCGCTCGATGGCGATGATCGATTGCGCCTCGCGGGTTGCACGTTCAATCCGGTCCTTGTCCTGAGGCAGTCGGGTCAAGGAAGTTCTCCTCCTTCGGTGGCACTCAAAATGCGGGCCGAGAGGAAACGTTCCAGCGACAAGTCGCTTAGTAAGAAAAAAATATCATTGCGCGATCAAGGGCAACAGGCTCTGTCTCGATCCTCAATCCTCCGAACCTCCCAAAAGCCTGATATATTCAGCTTCCGGCTCGCCATATCCGCCATTTGCCAGCGCAATCAGTCCAGGACGGTCCAGTATGACGACCTCCCCTCGGCGCGACCGGATCAGAGCAAGACCTTCCAATTCTTGAAGGGCGATGGTCACGCCTGGCCGTCTTACGCCCAGCATCGTGGCGAGGAATTCGTGGGTGATGGAAAAGTGCCCTCCCACCACGCGGTCATCGCACATCAGCAACCACCGAGCCAGGCGACCCGTCAACTTCAGCCGCGCGTTGACAAGCGCAGTACATCCGGTCTGGATCTGTAAGCAATTTACGTACCGCAACAGGAACAGTCGCAACGTGCGACTGGTCGTTAAAGCCGCGTTGAAGCTGCGTGCGTCGATGCGCATTGCTTCGCCTTCGAGTTGCACGAAGCACGCCTGCGGTGTGCGGTCGTCGGCCATCACCAGCGAATATCCAGCCATCCCCTCATGGCCGATGAACCCGATCTCAGCCTCGTATCCCGTGGACGTGCGCGCGATAACCGACGCAATTCCACGCTCGATGAAATAAACGGCTTCAATAGGCACGTCGGGCACCACGAGGGACATTCTCAGCGGCAGCACTACCCCGCGCAAACTCGGCTCAAGCAGCGCAAGGTCCTCGGCGGTCATCCTCCGCAACAGTTCATTTCGGAATCTTGAGGAGCTCTCGCTAGCCAGTGCCTGGCCGGTGGCAGTCGTTTTTGGAAGTTCGTAGTTCAATGTGCAGCTCCCGCAGGGGCGGGAGCGCGATCGACACTCTCAAGCGCCAGTGCCCGTTTAGTAGCTGGCGACAACACCATTGTACGCTTTCGACAATGGGTTAGCGAGTCATTAGAAACGCTTGATGTATTCTCAGGAGGGTTGGGTACCGATCGCTAACGCGCCCGACCGGATAGTGACTGAATCCCTTTCAATTCCTGTCGGCCGGCTTGGAGCGCATGCGCGAAACCGTCTCGCGCTCGGCGCGCTTGGAGCGCAGCGGCGGTAGGCCGCGGTCGATCAGGTCCATGTCCTCCAGCACCATGTCGCCCATACGCTTGAAGGCGATGTCGAGCGCGCCGGCGCGGTGGGCCGAGCGCAGGAAGCCGGGCAGGGCGCGCACCGGATGGTCCAGCGCCAGCGGCTCTTCTGGGAAGACGTCGCTGGCGGCGACGATATGGCCGCTCCTCACCGCCGCTATCAGCGCCGGAAAATCCACCACGCCGGCGCGGCTGAGCAGGATGAAGGCGGCGCCCTTGCGCATGCTGGCAAAGGCCTGGGCGCCCAAAAAACCCTGGTTCTCGCTGGTCACCGAGGCCACGACGAAGACGAAGTCGCTGGTCGACAACACGTCGTCGAGCGAGGCCGGCTCGACGCCATTGTCGATCAGGATCGAGGGCGGCAGCCAGGGATCGAAGACTTTGGTGCGGGTGCGGAAGCCCGACAGCAGCCGGTTCAGCGCGCGGCCGAGATCGCCGAATCCGATGATGCCGACATCGGCGCCCGACAACAGCCGCGCCGTCAGGTTGCCGTCGCCACCCCAAAGTTCCCGACCCTGGCGGAAGGCTAGGTCGGCATCGACGATGTTGCGGGCGAGGTTGAGCGCCATGGCAAGGCCAAGCTCGGCCACCGGCACGGCGAACACAAGGCCAGTGGTGACAACATGGATACCGCGTTGGAACAGCGTCTCGTAGGGCATGTTGTTGATCAAATTGGTCTCGACATTGAAGACGCAGCGCAGCGCCTTCATCTGTTCCAGCGTCTTCGGCGAGATTGGCGGCTGGCCGATGATGTAGCGGGCCTCGCCGAGCACATCGGCTGGCAGCTTCGCGACGCCTTCGGCCGTCGTCTCGACGATGCGGTAGCGCGTCTTCAAGCGCGCGAGTTGCGGCTGCGTGAAGATGAGTTCGAGCGTTCGTGGTTCCGGTGCGCTGATAACCAGCGGCAAGGTATTGTTTGACATGACGATTCCTCCCGGCGATGATCTGCGTCGCGCTCTCTCTCTCGGGGGACTGTTACCTTGGATTAAACGATTTACAACCATGAAAAATCGATTTACTCCTATTGCAGCGGGCGAGAAATGCGTTTGCCCCCGCCTCGGGAAAAGAACCAATGGCGCGTAGGCAGGCCCAGCAGCGGCGTCCGTCGATCCACGACGTGGCAAGCCGCGCCGGCGTGTCGGCCGCCACCGTCTCCAAGGTCATGGCCGGCGTCACCACGGTGAAGCCAGAGAATGCGCAGCGCGTCATCGACGCCGTCGAGCTGTTGGGCTACCGCATCGATCCGCTTGCCTCCGACCTGCGCCGGGCCAAGCGCCGCATCATTGGCGCGATCATGCCAGAGTTCGAAAGCGAGTTCTTCGGCCAGATGGTCACGCAGCTCGAGAGCTTCGCCGAGCAGCGCGGCTATACGCTGGTAGCGGCATCGAGCCGCGAATCCGAGGCGCGCGAAACCGAGATCCTGGCCCGCATGCATGACTGGCGGGTGGCCGGCGTGGTGCTGGCGCCGGTGCGCAACGAACATGGCCCGGCTGCCGCATTCATGAAGGCCAACGGCATGACCGGCGTGCTGATCGACCGCGTGCTGTCCGACGACGCCTTTGACACCGTGTCGGCCGACAGTGCTTCCGCTAGCGCCGAGGTCGCGCGCGAGCTGATCGGCAAGAACCATCGCCACATCCTGGTCGTCGGTCTGAGCGAACAGGCGGCGACGGGGCGCGCCCGCCTAGAGGGCTTTCGCGCCGCTGCACGGGCACTGGCGCCGGATGTTCGCATCGACGTCGTGCTTGCCGAAGCCGATGTCGAAACGCTGCGGGCGCAATTGCGCGACTATTTTGCAAAAGGCGAACGGCCGACGGCGGTCTATTCGCTGTTCCTCAAGGGCACGCTGGTGGCGCTGTCCGAATTTCGCCGCCGCGGCTGGCACTGCCCCGACGACATTTCGCTGATCGGCTTCGACGACGCCGAATGGATGCAGGTGACATGGCCGGCTATCGCCGCCGTGGTGCAGCCGGTGCGCGAGATCGCCGGCCACGCCATGGAGGCGCTGTTTGCCAGGATCGCGGGCGGGGAGGAGCCGCCGATCGCGCGGCTCGAACCTTGCAAGGTCTTGATGCGGGAATCCGTTGGCTCGCCAAGCTTGTCACAGCCAAAACCGATCTGAGCGAGGCCCCGCGATCGGGTTTCGATGTCGGGAACGGACTTCAGTCTTGTTCGTTGAAGTGGCAATTCGAGTCAGCAGAACGAAGGAGAGAGTCATGGCCAGCGAAGCCGACCGCGATCCACTGCATCATACCCAGAAGATGCAGGCACGCCTGCAGGACACCATAGATCACCTTCGCGAGGACATCGGCAAGGTCGACGAGCCCAAATTCAAGGCGATGTTCGAAACCGCGGCAGAAGTCCTCGGCGGCCTGAAAAAGGCCTTCAGTGACTACGAACAAAAGAATGAGACCGCCTGGCGCTGACTAACCGCTGGATGCTGTCGAGCTATTGCATGCCGTCGAAATGGTGGGACGCGCGTCACGCGGGGCTCTCCGGGAACGCAATCGAGCTGTTTCAGCCTGGCGCTCACTGCTGCTCTAGATGTTGTCGAGCGGGGGGCAGGACGTCCAATCTAGGCTCCTCCGGAATAGCCTCAAGTGCTCGCTTCGGCGAAAAATGTCTGATCTTGCGGCCAACTATCATCAGTCGGCGGGCAGTGTTGTTGCGCAGCCGGCGGATACGCCATTCCAATCCGGCCTCGGTGGAGATTGCCTTGGCGTAGAGGCTGGTGCGCATGGCGGTCGCGTCGACGGCTATCTTGATCGGATCGTCGTAGAACGCACAGATCTTGTCGACGCCCATGCCAGGCGTTTCCAGCCAAGCGGGGATGTGGGTCGACAGGCGGTCGACATCGGTAGCCACCCGGAAGATGCCGTCACCTTGCGCTGGGCATGTCGTGGAGAACGCGTCGCCTATGAAGACGACGCCACTCCGGCGGTGGCCACTGGTGGTCGTCAGGCTGACCTGTCTCAATTCGACCGGGCTGGCGGCGGCGAAGTTGCCGCATTGCGCAGCGATCTCCGGCATCAATTGCAGAAGCATTTGTTGCGGGTCCGCGCGAAACGCTTGCGTCCACGCCTCGGCAACGGTCCGGTAGACAAACATGTTTGCCCGCATACGGTTGCCGATCCGGAAGACGGAAAGATAGGCAATGCGATGCCCAAAGCGCCTGGGATAGAATGTGAGGGAACGAGAACCGAATTCCTGCGGAGAGATCGCCAGATCGAATCCGATCGACAGCGAATGCGCCTTCGAGTTCTCAACGCGCTCCACCCCGATGGCGCGGCGCACCGCTTCGCTGTAGCCGGTGGCCACAACCAGCAGCCTAGCGTCGATGACGGTGCGGTTGGTGAGCACGAGGCGCTGCCGGTCCGGCCCAGTCGAGACCTCGGCTACCTTGCCCACAGTGAGCGGCACTTCAGGCGGCAGGGCCTCGCGCAGGCCGTTTACCAGCGGGCCGTAGGAGAACCCGAATTCCGAGTCCTGCTTGCGATTGAAGAACTGTCCGAGCCGGAAGACATGGATGTCGGTCGTCGGAGTGACAAGGGGCCTGATGACGGGACCGAGGCCGATCTTGTCGAATAGTTGCATCTGTACCAAGCGGGTTTTCTCGGCCCGGAACTCGTCGTGATGGACGCGGTGCGGATCGATCAACGCCACCTTGCGCCCGGCCTTGCCCAGCACGGTTGCCAAAGTGGTGCCGGCCAGCCCGGCGCCAACGATCGCCACTTCGACTTCGGTTTGGCCAGCCTCTGCGGTACTCATTTCGCTGCCCTTTCTGGTAGCAACTTCCAGATTACAATGCGTTAGAAAGATATCTTCCGGACCCGAATCAACCTCAAGCAACCGAAGCGCGTGTCTGGTAGTAACCAATGTTTAGGTTAATCGCGGACCCGTCGTTTCCAGCGCGGTGCGATCGCCGAACCATCGATGAATTCAAACCCGCCCGCCTCGTTGAGTGTGTGAAGTTTGCGCCCACTCCATAGCGCACCTGGATTTAAGATGGTTTCAACGACCTGCTCCATGCCGATCAAATCAAGGTGAGAAACGCGTGCGATGCCGAGAGCCGCGCCATAGCCCCTGCGGCAGTCCTGAACCGGGCGCAGCAGGTCGTTGCCGCGCTTGACCATGCGGCCGGCCGGCCGCGCCGAGGCGATGTCGATCAGCACGGGATTGTTCGGATGCGGCGTCCAGGGACCGCGAAAATCCGCCGCCGACCATAGATGCAGCGCATCGGAGAAGGCGCCCCCGCCGTCCCTGACCGTGGCGAACATCCACCAGGCGCCGCCATGCTCGACCAGGGTGGCGTCACTGGCGACGACACCCGATAGAAGCGTCGCCTCCTTGACCCATCCGCCGGGAAAGGCGGTGGCCCGGTAAAGATCGACCGTGCCGTTGGCGCAGCTTTCCGGGACCATCCAGACCTCGCCGTCACGTTCGAAGACGAAGGGGTAGGAGAGGTGATAGGGCAGGTCGAGCACCGGTTCAGGGTGCCCGATCGGGCCGGCCGGACCGAAGGGCACGGCGGAGATGATGGCCCGGCCCAGCCGGTGGATATAGTCCTCGACGAACAGGGTCAGCTTGCCTTGGTAGAGGATCGGGAACGGGTCGGCATAGAAGCGGCTGCCGTCGTCCGGCAGCTCTCGCCAGCCCGATGCCGGATGCGCGCGCAGGTCGAACAGATCGCGGCCGTTGGTTTGCCGCCAGCCGACCTTCCAGTGCGGCGCGTTGTAGCAAAGGTGGTAGATATTCTGGACGATGCGCCGCGCCAGCGCCTTGCCGGCTCGTACGCCAAGCTTGCCGGGCGAGGGCATTGGCGGGGCATTGGGTTGCGCCGGCTCGGGCAGATCAGGCACGGATTTTGCCGTGCCTGTCATTGCAGCGACGATCAGGCTGGCGGTGCGCGCCAGCATGTCCTGGAAGGACGCGAGCGCGATGCCGCCATATTCGGTTCCCAGGCGCCCGGCGGCAATTGCAACGCCGTTCTCCTCGATACGGGCAAGCGGCGTGCGGCCGGCGAGGATCAAGGCCAGCAAGGCCGCTTCGCCGCTGGCGCGATCATAGGTGATACGCCAGACCCGCGTGCCTTCCAATTCGACATCGCCGCAGAGGTCCACAACCAGGTCGGGCGAAGCGGGCGCCTGCGTCCGGTAGGGAGCGAGTGCTGAAAACGGCACACGCTTCGCCAGCCCATCATGGGACAGCCCGTGTATCGCCGTTTCGAGTTGAAACAGCGCCGCGGCGCTGCGCGGGATGCCGCCGCCCGCGGGCTTGGCGTCGACCGACAGTTCGACATCGTCAAGTGCTGCGAGGCGTTCCAGCAGTGCGATGTGAAAGGCGCGGACGCAGTCGCCGTCCAGGCGCAGGCTTACCTGCATGTTGGCGGCCCGACAAGGTTGCCAATCCGGTCAAACTGTAGCCCCATCCAGTACATCTCCGCTCGCTGCGTAGCCAACACCCAGGTATGTATATTTTTAAGCAAACCGCGTGCCAAAATTCACATGACTTCTCAACATAATTAACAATCTTTTAACAGTTGGAGGAATAGCTAGCTTAGCGCCGCAATCTGAGCTTGCGGACTGATAGAGTATTGTCGGAGGCAGCCATGCAATCATCCCTGCCCATGGTTCCTCAGCAAAGCTCTCCGGATGCGGGACGGTCCGCGGGATCTTATGCGGCTTCGACCGTCGAACTGGGCGATCTGAAGCGCATCCTAGTGCGCCGCCGGTTCTGGATTTTCGGCACCGTCGCGCTACTGACGCTGGTAGCTCTGCTCTACGGCCTTCTCACGCCAGCGCTTTATAGCTCGGCGGCGGAAATCCTCATCGATCCGCAGGACCTGCAGGTCGTCACCAACGACGTCAATCCGAGCCGCATCTCACCCGACGGAGGCATCACGCAGGTCGAGAGCCAGGTCAGCGTGGTCCAGTCGACAGGCGTGCTGATGCGGGCGATCGCGGCGACAAACCTGACGCAGGATCCCGAATTCAACGGGCAGGGCTTGCTGTCGGGCCTGCTCGGTTCGGGATCGGCCGAAGGCGACAGGTCGGCGCAGACGCTCGACGCGCTACGCCGACGCCTGGCGGTGAAGCGGGCAGACAAGGTGCTGGTCCTCGACGTCATCGTCACCGCCAAGAGCGCCGACAAGGCCGCCCTTCTGGCCAATGCCATCGCCCAGGCCTATCTGGTCGATAAGGCCAGCGCGCGAGCGCAAATGGCCAAGGACGCTTCCGTGTCCATCACCGCGCGGCTGGACGAGCAGCGCAACCGCGTCCAGCAAGCCGAAAACGCCGTCGAGGCCTACAAGTCGGCCAACAATATGGTGATGGCGGCAGGCAATCTGGTCAGCGACCAGGAGCTCACCGAGATCAACACGCAGCTTTCGGCGGCGCAGAGCCGCACGGCGGCACTGAAGGCGCAGGTCGACCAGATGCGCCGCAAGAGCGGTACGGCGGACGCAACCTCGGAAGCGATGCGCTCGGCGGTGATCTCGAGCCTGCGGGCGCAAGAGGCGACGTTGGTCGACCAGGTCTCGCAGCTCGGCACCGAACTGGGGCCGCGTCATCCCTCGCTGATCGCAGCCCAGCAGCAGCTGCGCGACACGCGCCAGCTTATTGCGCGCGAGCTCGGCCGCATCGCCACCGCCACGGAGACCGACTACGAACGGGCGCTGGCCAACCAGCAGGCGCTGGAAGCCAAGGTCGCCGGTATGAAGAGCAAGTCGCTGGACACCGATCAGGCCTCCGTACGGCTACGCGAGCTGCAGCGCGATCTCGAGGCGGTGCGGTCCGTCTATGCGAACTATCTCCAGCGCGCGCAGGAGACACGCGAGCAAATCAACGTCGACAGCACAAATGCGCGTATCATCTCCAACGCCATCCCGGCCCTGAAGAAGAGCTGGCCGCCTTTCTCGCTGCTGTTGTTCGGCGCGATCTTCGGCGGCCTGGGGCTCGGCACCGGTCTGGCGCTGATCGCCGAATATGCCTCTCCGACGGTGCTTTCCAGCGCCCAGATGCAGTCGGCCATCGAGGCGCCGGTGCTGGGCGTGGTGCCGGCAAAGTCAGGCCGTCGCAGGTGGCCGTTCGGCGGGAGTGCGGCCGTCTCCAGCCAGAAGACCGATGCCGTCGTCGGTCTCGCGCTGAGACGCATGTTCAGTTCGGGCCAGCGGCCGCCGGACTGGCCGCTGGTACCGTCCATCCTGGTGACATCGTCGCCGGGCGAAGGTGCGCAGCGCAGCCGGGTGGCGCGATTGCTGGCCAATGTCGCGGCATCCAGGGGCAGCCGCGTGCTGTTCATCGATGCCAATGGCAGCGGCGGCCAGAAGGATCCGCAGCCGGGGGTCCTCGACGTGCTGCGCGGCGAGTATGCGTTCGAGGCCGTCAGTCACTACGCGGCCGGCAGCAACGTTGCGGTGCTCGGCAGGGGCCGCTCAAAGGCGGCCTTCCAGGAAGCGCATGGCATCTACTACGCGCAGCAAATGCTGGCCCACGCCAGCCGGAGCTTTGAGCTCGTCGTCATCGACGGCGGCGCGCTGGCCGACAATCTCAATGCCTCGCCGCTGGTTGCCATGGTCGACGAGATCGTGCTCGTCGCCACGCTGAACGCCACGCCGATGCGCGACGTTACCGCGACGTCGCAGGCCGTTTCCGTCATGGGGCGGTTGCCAACGGCCGCCTTGCTGGTCGACGAGGCGGCCTGACATGGCCAACCCTTGGGCCACCCCTTGGGCCACCAGTTGGAGCGGAAGCGCGTCGAACCATGGTGCTGCCGCGCGACGCACCGGCACATCAGTCGATGCGCTGACGCGCTTCGGGCTGATCGCAGCGGTGGCGGTGCTGTTCGGCGTCTCGGGCGGCATGCTGTGGCTGGTGGGCTACAATTACGACGGCCTGTTTGGCAACCCGGCGACCAAGATCCACCCGTCCACCTATCTCATCGTGCTCTTGCTTGCCTGGCGCTCCTGCACATCAGGCAATCCGGTCGGCTATGTGGTCCATGTCGCCGACAGGCGGCCGGCCAGCGCACTGATGGCCGCCATCTCGATCCTGCTGCTGTTCGTCGTCATCGCCAGGCAGCGTCCCGGCATGGCCGGCATGATCGATACGTTCGTGGCCGCGGCACTTGTGGTGCTGATGCTCAGCGAGGACGACGAACAGACGTTCGCCGGGCTGCAGACCGTCATTCACGTGGTCATGACGGCGAATGCGTTGCTTGCCCTTTTCGAGTTCGCGACCAAGACGCTGCTTTTCCCCTATCGCCTCGACGGAGTGGCGTTTACCACCGATCTGCGCTCGAGCGCGCTGCAGGGTCATCCGCTTGCCAATGCCATGGTGACAGCGATCTACGTGCTTGCGCTGCTCTCCGGTGCCAGATCCCTGTCTATGCCTGTGCGGATAGGGTTGATCGGCCTGCAATGCGCGGCACTCGTCGCCTTCGGCGGCCGCACGGCTATGGTGACGACGATCGTGCTCGGCGGCTTCTATCTGCTTTTTCAGGGCATCACCAAATTGCGCCGGGGCCGCGTCAACCTGCTGGGTGCAGCACTGGGCTTCATGCTTGCCGCGCTGTTGCCGGTCGTCATCGTCGTGGCGGCATATTATGGCTTTTTCGACGCGCTGCTGGAGCGCTTCGTGTCGGACAGCGGCAGCGCCAATGCCCGCGTCGAGATGTTCGAGCTCTTCAAGTATCTGGAATGGCGCGATCTGATCGTTGGGCCGGATGTCGACCTGGTCGACAGCATGCGCCGCATCAACGGTCTCGAACAGGGCATCGAGAACCCGATCATCCGCACGATCGTCTACCAGGGCGCCTTCTTCACCCTTTTGCTGACGTTCGGCTTCGTGCTGTTCTTGTTCGAGGTGGCGCGGCGCTGCCATCCCGGCATCTGGCTGCCGATGCTGGGCTGGATCATCCTGATCAACACCTCGGAAAGCGTCGCCTCGAAGACGACGCTGCTGACCAAGTTCGTGGTGCTGGCTCTGGTGCTCTACCGGCCGGCGCGGGCGGTGGTGCAACGAAGGCCGCAGTCGGCGCAAACGTAGCGCTCTACGGCAGATGCCGGGATGGCGTGTCCCTATTCCGGCATAATCAGCCCAAGCGCCTCGATCATCGCCGGGTCCAACGCCCGCGTGGTGTCGTCCATCATCCCCATGCCGTCGAAGAGATCCCAGAACGCCCAGCCAAAACCGAACGCCTCGGCGCTCTGCCTGACGTCGGCGATGTAGCGGGCGCGATCCGGATTGGGCGCGGCGACATAGCGGGCGTCGGTGCGCAGCGCGCCGAACTCGCCCATGACGATGCGTTCCGGCGCTAGACCGTGGCCGTCGGCCCAGGCGCGAACCTCGCCAAGATATTTGTCGACGAACCAGCGGTCGGGACGGGCGTCGAAATAGACTTTCAGTACCCGCTCGGTTTCGGCATAGGCGGCCTGCTTGGCGTCTTCAGGGGTTTCGGTGTCCTGCGCCATGCGCGCCCTGACCGACGCCAGCGTCTGTTCCATCGAGCCGGCGGATGCCGGCCATGGCACATTGTTGAGCGACCGGTAGACGGGCTCGCGCATCCACGGCGCGCCTTGATGGCTGAACAGATAGGGCTCGTAGAAGTGGAAGGTGAACAGGATCGGCTCGAACCGCGACAGGGGCGCCGGATCGAGCGCGGTCAGTCCGCTCACCATCGAGCCGCAACCGCCGGTGACGACCAACGGCAGGGTTGCTGCCGAAGCCCTTGCCGCGGTCAGAAGCGCGAGCTGGATCTGCGTCCAGACGTCCGACGCGCAGGCCTGCGCCGGCTCGTTGACCGGCTCGAGCGCTATCCTGCCGGGTTGGAACCGCTCGAGCCTGGCGGCAAGCTCGCTCACCAGCCCGCGATAGAGATCGAAGGCGGGTGCCGCGGTGCTGGAGATCATGCGGTCGGGGTTCCAGTAATGGGTGGCGCCATTGGCCTGGACGTTGACGATGATGCCGAGATCGGCATCGAGCGTGGCGGTGACGGCCGCGTCCAGCATGTCCAGCAACTGACCGCGCGTGGCGGTGTCGGCGGCCAGGAAGGGACCGGGATCGACCGGCAAACGGATGAAATCGAGCCCGGTCCTGCGCAGCCGACCAAGGTCGTCTGGGGTCGGCACCGGCCGCTGCGACTGGAAGGGCGGCCAGTCATAGTCGGTCCGCGGTGCGGGAAATTCGCGCGTCAGGGAGAACCACGGCCAGGCGTTGACGCCGCGCCGGAACTGCGGCGCGTCGGCGGCGCGAGCGGTAGGTAGGATCGGGAGCGAGCCAAGGGCGGCCGCCGTGGACAGCGCCGTCCGCAGCACCCGCCGGCGCGACCAGCCTGTCATGCGGTGCCGGCTGATGCGCGATTGGTCGCGATGGCGTCTGGCGCCGTGACACCGAGAAGCCGATAGGCTTCATTTTCATAAGCAGTCAGGACATCGTCCCAGCGGAAGGCTTCGCGGGCGCGCGCCCTCGCTGCATTGCCGCAGTTGCGGACCAGATCGTCATCGTCCAGCGCCTGCTGCATCCGTTCGGCGCAACTGTCCTTGTCGGTGAAGTAGATTGCCGCGGCACCCGCGGTCCACCTGTTATACGGATTGTCGTGCGCGATCACCATGTTGCCTGCAGCCAGCGCCTCGACCAGCGACGGGTTGGTGCCGCCTACCGTGTGGCCGTGCAGATAGGCGCGTGCGTGGTACCTCAGCGCCTTGACGGTCGCTTGGTCGTAAATGGCGCCCGGCAGAACCACCGAGTCGTTCGCCGCCTTGCGGATGGCGACATGATAGGGGATGTCGTCGGACAGCGTTCCCAGCACCACCAGCTTCATGTCGCGCTTGGCGGAGCAAAAGGCTCCGACGATCGGCAGTATGTTGTTGTCTGGCTCGATGCGCGCGATCGAGACCAGATAGCGCCCGGGCTCCAGGCCGAGCGCACGGACCGGCGCTTCCGGTGCCGATGTCACCGGATCGGCGCCATAGGCGATGGTGGCGATGGCACTGCGTGGCCGGCGCGTCGCCAGGTGATCGGCGATGGCGGGATGATCGGCCACCAGCCGATGCGAGGCCCAAGCGCCGATCCACTCGTTGAGCCAGAACCAGGCGCGTGCCGCCATGCCCCATTTGGGGCGCCGCCACTCGATGCCGTCCATATTGGTGAAGATCTTGCGCCGCTTCAGCCTGAGCCAGGTCAGGAACATTGCGCCGTTGTAGCCGAGCACGAGACAGACGCCCTGCCGCCCGGCGGCGTCGCGGACGCATTGCCAGTCGAATTCCAAGGTCGCACGCGGCCCTTTGGAGGCAACCTGGATGTGGATGAGCTCGATGCCGCGCCAGGTTTCGCTGCGCACCCGCTGGTCGATCCGCTCGACCTCGTCCTGGCAATAGACGGCGACCTTCCAGCCTCGCGCGACAAGAAACAGTGCCAGTCTTTCGGCAAAGGTCTCAAAGCCGCCATGGGCCGCGGGTATGCCGCGGGTCCCCAGGATCAGAATAGCAGGCGTCTCTGGTTTCATGGCCGGCGGCACTTTCAGGTCATCTTCTATACACTGGTAATTGCTGAATTTTTAGGAAACAGACGGCAACTTCCCTGCCATGTCCCTGTTTCAGCATTCTTGGGGAACGATCATCGCGCGGGGTTGTAAAAAAAACGTGTTGAACGCGGTGGTCGTTTCATTCTCGGTCAACCCTTCTGTGCGTAACTGTATCGAAACGAAGCAGTGCCAGGGTCGTGCCGCCGGTAGTCGGCCTACTCAGCCCGGCATGATTCTTGCGGCAATGCCTCTGCACATTATCGCCAGCGCGATGGTTGTAGCACCTGGCGGGAAACAAAGATGCGGATTGCCTGCGTTCATCAGGGCTATGAACTCTATGGTTCGGACCGCAGCTTCGCGGAGAGCGTTGCTGCGTTGCGGGCAGCGTTTCCGTCGGCCGACATCGAGGTGGTTCTGCCGCGCGGTGGGCCGATCGTGCAGATTTTGGAAGGCCATGCCAGCCGGATCGTCTTCGAACCGCTCTGGGTGCTGAGGCGCCAGGCCATTGCGCGCCTTGCGACGGTAGAGATGGCGCGATTGCCGGTTGCCGTGTTCAGGGCGTGGCGGCGTCTCAGGGATTGCGACTTGGTTTACGTCAACACCTCGATCGTAGCCGACTATGCATTGGCCGCGCGCCTTCTCCCTCGCAAGGCCGTCCTGCATATCCATGAAATCCCCGAAGGCGCCATGCGCAGGATACTCGTCGGCCTGATGCACTGGAGCCATGCGGATCTGATCTTCAATTCGCGCGCAACGCGCGCCGCGTTCGGCGAACCCAAGGCCGCGCGAACGCATGTCGTCTACAACGGTGTTGCCGGGCCGGCGGCGGTCGAACCGACGACCTATGATGGCAAGCGCCCGTTGCGCGTGCTGCTGCTCGGCCGCATCAACAGGATCAAGGGGCAGGAGGTGCTGCTGGAGGCGATTGCCGCGATGCCACCGGCGCTGCAGGCGAGGATCGAAGTGCGGCTGGTCGGCGGAGCCTTCGAAAGCACCGAGCGCGAGCGCGCGTTGGCCGAACTGGTCGAGACCATGGATCTCACCGGGCGCGTCGGCGTCTTGCCTTTCGTGCCTGACCCTTCGGAGCACTACCGCTGGGCCGATATCGTCACCGTGCCGTCGCGGCGTCCGGAATCGCTGGGGCGTGTCGCCATCGAGGCGATGGCCTATGGCCGCCCGCCACTGGTATCGGCGATCGGCGGGCTGGTGGAAGTGGTCAGCGACGGCGAGACCGGCTGGCATGTTCCGCCTGGCGACGCGGGAGCTCTTGCCGTGAAATTGCAGGAGATCATCCTGCGACCCCAGGCCTGGCGTAGGTTCGTCGCAGCCGGCCGCAAGCGCTACGAGACGATCTTCAGTGAGCCGGTCGCCGCTGCCGCGATCGCGGCGATCGCCGCCGACAAGCTGAGAACGACCATGGCGAGGCCGAGCCGGGCGCGGGCAGCCCGCGAAGCGGAGACAAGGCCGTGACGTTTGCGTTCCCGAGCCATCTGGTTCGACGGCTCGTGCTGATGATCGGCGGCGAGGCGATGCAGAGCGGCTTTCATTTTGCCCTCAACATCGCGCTCCTGCACATGCTGTCGGCGCAGGGCTACGGCCTCTTCGCCATTGCCATGGTGATGGGCGGCGTCGGCTTGTCCTACATCAGGTCGCTCACCGCCGTTCCCGCCAGCATATGGATGAGTAAAAGCTCCAACAGCGCCGGCGTCGACGCCCATGACGTGGCCTTCGGATCGGCGGCGCTAATCGTGGCGTTGCTGATGGCCGTAGGCACGGCAATCTTGATGCATCTGCTTGGCGATCCAAACGGAATTGCCGCAGGCTGCTTCGTCGGCGCGTGGTCGCTGCGCAGTCATATGCGCACGGCATTCTTCGCGCGTCGCCAGCAGGTGGTCGTTTCAATCAGCGATGCGGCTTTTACGATGATCGGCACCTTGCTGACCGGGCTGACGATCTGGCTGGCCCAAGAGCCGCTGCAGATGGTGTTCTATGCACTTGCCGTGGCAAATTTGTTCGGCATTTTCGTTCTGGTCCGGCTGGCTCGGCGCACACTTCGCGTCAGCTTCCGTATGCCGACGCGGCGGCGTTATATCAGGCTCTGGCACCAGCTGCGCTGGTCGGCATTCAGCGCGACCACAACCAACATCCAGGGTCAATGTCTGGCGCTGCTGGTCGCGGGCATTGCCGGGCCTGCCGCCTACGCACCGTTGGCGGCGGTCCTGGTGCTGTTCGCTCCGCTGCGCATCATCAGTCTTGCTTTCGTAAACATGACGCAGCCAGAACTGGCGAGGCTGATGCGGAACCACGAAACAGGCCGTGTCTGGGCGCAGGCAAAGATCTGGGCGATCGTCATGGGGCTAGGCGGCCTGGTTTATGGGTGCGCGATCCTGTTCGTCCTGCCGACAATAAAATCCCAGGCCCTCCAGGATGCCTCGGTCGGCTTCATCGGGTTTTTCGTGATCGCGAATTTTGTCCCGATCATGCTCTATATCATGCCCCGCATCGTGCTTGAGATACTCGGCGATTTCCGGATCGTTGCGTTCACCACGATGGGCGGTGCGGTCGTCGGGCTAGTACTGATCGCGATCCTGCTGGCGGTCGCGTCTCCGCCATGGGCGTTGGTGGGTTCAGCCGTCTCCGAGACCTTCGTGCTCGCGGCATCATGGTATTTTGCGCATCACCGCATATGGAATCTCGAGCATCCAGATGAGGCGCGCTACAGCCGATTGGGTTCGTGGCGGCGGGCAGTCCCGTTCGCAACGGCAAAACGATAGGAGAAGATATGGCAGGCCAGGCAGCGCAAAGTGCTGTGGCGACCGGTTTGTCCGAAGGGCAGGCTTCCAGTCCCGCAACTGTCGCCAACGATGCCTACACGGCGCGATTGCACACCAGCTTGGAAGCGGTCAGGCCGCTCTGGCTGCGCTATCAGGCAGATGGCGTTTGCACCGCCCATCAGCATTACGCGTGGGTCAAGGAGATCGCCAAGCGGCTGATGCCCGCAGGCGCCGAACTGCTGGTCGTCGAGGTGGCTGACGCCGGAACTGGCGACCTCAAAATGCTGATGCCGCTGATGCGGAGTTCGAGGTTCGGATATCGGGTGATAGAATGGCTGAGCTGCGATGTCTGCGATTATTCAGCGCCGCTTTTGGCGGACGCGCGCCCGTGGACCAGCCGGGGTGCCGAAGCGGCATGGGCGGCGGTGCGGTCCGTCCTGCCGCCCGCCGATCGGATCCATATCAGGGGAATTCCGCGCCAGCTGTACGGCGTGGCCAATCCATTGGCGATGCTGGCGGCCTCCCGCGATTCCAACCAGATCACATCCGGCCTCGTCCTGGACGGCGACCCGGAAACGCTGATCAAGCGCAATGGCAGGCCGTCCTTTGTCAAAACCTTCAACAAGGATTGGCGCCGGCTTGAGCGGCACGGCCAGACGGACCTCGTCGAGGCCGACACGCCGGCCCTGGTGTCGACTATCTTCGAGACGCTTGTCGAGATGCGGCTCAAACGCTTTCGCCGATTGGGGCGGTTCGACCTGCTGGCGCAGCCGGCGGTTGTCGATTTCTATCGAGATGCCGCCCTTCAGGGCCTGTCAGACGGATCGGTGCGGGTCTTCGGATTGCGTACCGGTGAGGATTGGGTCGCCGCGCAGTACGCGCTGGTCCGACAAGGCACCTTGCATACGCTCGTGATCGGGATAGACCAAGACCTGTTGGGCAACGTCTCGGCCGGCGTTTTGATCATGGGTCGTTTGATGGTGTGGGCGCGCCAGAAGGGCTTGGACTATTTCGACCTTTCGGTGGGTGGACAGTCCTACAAGGAACAGTTCGGCGCCGAGAGTTCCGTTCTGGCCGAGATCGACGAAACGCCGACGTTGCTCGGCAAGAGCGTGGCGGCCGTCGCTTCGCTTCGCGGACGGGCCGAGCGCACGGTGCGATCCAATCCGCGGCTGTTCACGACCGTTCAAAGCCTGGTGCGCGGCCTGCGCCGACTGAAGTCCTGAGGACGGCTACCCCGCATGACCCCGGCGATGGCCGCTGGCGTGGCTGGCAAGCTTCGGGAGATTGGCGATATCGTTGCGCTGATCGAGGCGAAAGAGGCCGAAAGGCCGGTGGTTCGTGGCCTGGTGCAAAAAGGTGAGTTGAAGCGGATGCGGATCGATAACATTGAGATTTATTCAGACGCAACAAATGCAGCAGTGATGCGGCATCCAGGGCGAGCCTTCCCCGGCGTTTTGATTCAGGGCGACACCCTACATTCGCTCGCGAAACAAGCAGACCTCATTTGCGCGGGAATTGGCATCGGCTCTGACGCATTCGAGGAAGCAGACGATCTCCGCGGAACACTTTGGGCTTTGGTCAATCATTACAAGGCGACTCTAGTCGCGCATTCGATGGACCTGCCATTCTCCTCAATTTCAAACTGACCAACTACCCGCCAACGCCTGAAATTGACAGGACTGCGCGTCTCCGTCATCCTTGAGCCCAGTCGCCAGGCTGTGGAAGCGGCCGCGTTATGTGCCAGGGCGACCGAGGGCATCGTCATGTTCAGTCCCGTCATCGGCCAGAACTCCAAGCGCGCAGCAGTTCGCAAGGCGCTCGATCGCCACAAGGTCTACATCACCGCGCAGAGCTTCTCCGACGGTACCTACCAGGCGCGCGTTTTGGTCGACGGCGAGGCTTATTGGGTCGATGAATTCCGGTTGAGCCAGCTGCAGCAGGGGCTGTCACCGGCGGAGCTGGAACTTGTGCCGGCCACCGACGATTGAGAGCGTGACTTCCATCCGTTCGTACCGCTCCGGGAAATCCGAAATGCTGGTGGGACAGCACCCCCCTCTGTCCTGCCGGACATCTCCCCCGCAAGGGGGGAGATTGGCAGCTTTGCCGACGCCCAAGCTCACAACCTACCGTGCCAAACGCGAATTCTCGAAAACACCGGAACCGGCCGGTGGGCTCATTGCCGGCGAAGGCAACCGCTTCGTCGTCCACAAGCACCACGCCACCGCAGATCACTACGATCTGCGCCTGCAGGTCGGCGATGTGCTGAAGAGCTGGGCGGTGCCGCGCGGGCCTTCGCTCAATCCGGCCGACAAGCGCCTGGCGGTCGAGACGGAGGATCATCCGCTCGAATATATCGATTTCGAGGGTGTCATCCCCGAGGGTGAGTATGGCGGCGGGCCGATGATCGTCTGGGACACCGGCACCTGGGCGCCGATGGACGACGTCGAAAAGAGTTTTAAGACCGGTGCCTTCAAGTTCCGGCTGGCCGGCGAGAAGCTCAATGGTGGCTGGATGCTGACCCGGCTGAAGCCGAAACCCGGCGAGGATCCGAGCAAGAAAAACTGGCTGCTGTTCAAGGAGCGTGACCTCGCTTCCGACACCGCGCTCGACATTCTCACAGCACGGCCCGAAAGCGTCAAATCCGGGAAACGCATCGAGGAACTCGCGGCGCCAGCGAAACCAGCCGCCAAAGCCGCCCCCAAGCAGGGTTCGCTGAAGCCGGGCGCACTGCCGGGCGCGTTCAAGGCCCCGGCACTCAGCCGCATCGAACCGCAACTGGCGACGCAGGTGCCAAAACCACCGGATGGCGAGGGCACCAAAGAGGTCTGGCTGCACGAGATCAAATTCGACGGCTACCGCACCATGGCGCATGTCGCTGAGGGGGTGGTCAGGCTGATCACCCGTGGCGGCATCGACTGGACGAAACGCTATGGCGACTTGGCCAGCGCCTTCGCCAAGTTGCCATGCCGCGATGCCATCATCGACGGCGAGATCGTCGTGCTCGACGCCAAGGGCATCAGTCGCTTCGCGCTGCTGCAGGACGCGCTGGCCGAGGGCGCCGGCAGCAAGCTGCACTTCTACGCCTTCGACCTTCTCCATCTCGACGGCTGGGACCTTACCAAGGCGCCACTGGTCCGGCGCAAAGCGCTGTTGGCGCAATTGCTGTCCGGCCTCGGCGCCAATTCCGCCATCCAGTTCTCCGACCACGTCGAGGGCTCCGGGCAGGGGCTCTACGACCAGGCGTCGGAACTCGGGCTGGAGGGCATCGTGTCCAAGCGTGCCACCGCAGCCTATCAGAGCGGCCGGACCAAGAGCTGGACCAAGACCAAAGCGCTGCAAAGCGATGACTTTGTCATTGCCGGCTACACCACATCGGATGCGGCCGAAGGTCTTGCAGCCCTCGGCCTTGCCGAATTCGAGGATGGTGAATTGCACTATCGCGGCAAGGTCGGCACCGGCTTCGATGCCGGTACCGCGGCTGAATTGCTCGCCAGGCTGGAGCCGCTCACGGCAGGAGCGACCGCGCCGGAAGGGGCGCCGCGCGAAATCATGCGCGAGATGAACTGGGTGAAGCCGCTGCTCTCGGCCCGGATCCACTACGCCAACCGCACGTCGGACAATGCATTGCGCCACGCGGTGTTTCGGGGATTGCGCGATGTCGGCCTGTCGACGCCGGTGTCGTCCACACGCAAGCGGCTGATCTCGGAAGCTGATCTCGCCACCATCTGGGTGACCAACCCGACGCGGCGGCTGTTCGGCAAGACCGGCCCTACCAAGCTCGACATCGCCGTCTATTACGCTCTGGTCGGCGACTTCATGCTGCCCCACATTCTCGGCCGGCCGGTGTCGCTGGTGCGCTGCCCGACCGGCCTGCCGAAGGACTGTTTCTTCCAGCGTCATGCCTTTACCGGCATGCCGCCCTCGGTGGTGACGTTCGAGGCGACCAACTCCGAGGGCGAGACCAAATCCTACCTCTCGGTCGAAGGGGCAAAAGGTTATCTGGCGCTGGCGCAGTTCGGCGTCGTCGAATTCCACACCTGGGGCACCCACCGCACCAGCCTCGACAAACCCGACCAGATCGTTTTCGACCTCGATCCCGGCGAGGGGATTTCGTGGCGCGAGGTGATCGAGGCCGCAGTGCACATCAAAGGCGAGCTGGAGGGGCTGGGGCTGGTGCCCTTCGCCAAGACCTCCGGCGGCAGCGGCATCCACATCACCGTGCCGGTGACGGGCAAGCAGAACTGGAAGAAGCTGCACCAGGCGACCAGCGCCATAGCCACGCATCTGGCCGCCACCGCGCCCGACACCTTCACCACCACCATGGGCAAGGACAACCGCAAAAAGCGCATCTTCATCGACTATCACCGCAACGCGCGCGGCCACACCTCGGCGGCGCCCTATTCGCTGCGCGCCCGCACCAATCTGCCGGCCTCGACACCGGTGAGCTGGAGCGACCTCGAATCCATCGATGCGCCGCAGGACCTGAATTATTCCTCGCTGCCGGGACTGCTGGCGACGTCGGGGGATCCATGGGCGGAGATTGACGAGTTCGCGCGGGATTTGCCTACCTTGAAGAACTAAGTTCCTCGCCCCCATGAAATGGGGGAGAGGTGTGCGGGGAAGGGCAGGCATGGGGGGGGCGCGCGCGGGTGAAGATTGGTTAGGTTGTGGAGGGTTTGTTTGTGGTGGG